>CAZJEJ010000082.1:5995-10193 GCA_964544945.1 uncultured Gammaproteobacteria bacterium
GGAATGGCGTCTATTCTCTATAACTCTACCAATATCAATAATTAAGGAAGCTTGCCATGGAGAGTTTTTATCTCTTGCCAGACATGCCTGGCGTTTCAATCGCTATCTGGATCGTTTCTAGCATGATTTTCCTGTTTTTTGCCCGGGACCCCATGCATAAGATGATTCAGGCCTTGTCGGACGCTACGGCCGGGGGTTTGAGAAAACTGGCTGACTGGACAAAAGCGACCGCCCAGGCGATGCATGCGAAGGATCGAAAGGTATTGCTCGAATCAGGCGTTGCGAAAATTCAGGGTGAAATCCTCCAGGAATTCGCAAAGATAGACACCGCAAATACCAAGACCCTGGCAGGATATCCCAAATTACAGTTAAGACTGGACGATAGTATTAGTCAGATAGAGCGCGATTATAAAGAGTGCGGTCAAGTGACCCCGGCGGCGCCCGGATGGAGCGAGGTGATAGAAAGTATCGCACGAGCACAAGGGTCGACCGGTGATCGCATCATCGAAAATATGCTGGCTGAAATCCATAAATCGGCTGTCGCAGGTGAAAAGAAAGCATTGTCCGAATTTCGCGATGTTGCTGCTAAACGACATAAGATATTGGGAACCATGGCGCCTGTCTGGAAGCGGGTTGAAAAAATTGGCAAGGATGTCAGCAAGCAAGTCGACAGGGTCATCGAAAATAGCCGTAATATGGAAAAATACATGGATCAGTACCAAAAAATTTCCAAGGGTGAAGCGGAATCGATCGATATGCTTTCCTCGAAAGTAACCAAGCTTTTCATTATTTCTCTAATCGTGATTTTTGTTGGCCTGGTCGGTGCCTTCGTCAACTTCAATCTGATCGCCCTGCCGATGTCCGAGTTGGTACCTGCGGGGGTGCGCGTGGCTGGTCTGGCGGTGTCAGAAGTATCGGCGTTGATTATTGTTGCGCTTGAACTGATGTTGGGTATATTTTTATTCGAAGCGATAGGTGTCACCCATACCTTTCCTCAAATTGCCAATATGACCAGGGGTAAACGAAAAATTATATTGTTCGGGTCACTATTCGGGCTATTATTCCTGTCTTCGGTAGAAGCCTCGCTTGCGATCCTGCGCGAAAATTTGACAGAAGCCAAGACAGCGCTGGATATCAGCCTCGCGGGTGGGGTAGCAACGGTTGCGGAATCCTTTACCTCGAATATTACGGTGATCGGGCAGGCGACGTTGGGCTTTGTCTTGCCCTGGATTCTGGCTGTAATCGCGATACCGTTGGAAATGTTTATCGAAGCCAGCCAACATGCGCTCGCCAGAATTTATACTATCCTGATCACCCTGCTTTGCCATCTGGCTAACGCCATTGCTTATCTGATAGAAGGGTTCTTTAAAATACTGATACATGTATTTGACATCTACATCATAGTCCCGCTACAGATATACAACCTGTTTAAAGGAAAACCAATTAGCACCAGTTGATCAGGGAAAATATAATGCGAAAATTTATAAAGCGTATTCTGTTCACAGTTTTTTTTGCTTCGGTTGTTGCCGCCTGTACCGATAACAAGGCCTATGAAACCTCATATTGCACACTAGTGGATATCTCCGGTACCTATGCTGGAGAAAAGAGTAACGTGGTTAATATTATCAAGGCTGGCATCGTGCCTGAAATGATTCCCGGGGATAGCCTGTTCTTTGTCAAGATAGACAGTAATAGCTACGCTGAAGAAAACCTGGTGACAAAATTGACCCTGGATTACAGGCCGACAAAAGCGAATAGCCAGAAGCTGGCAATCGCTAAAACCCTGGATAAATTTGGCAAGGGCAATGCAAGGTCTCGCCTCACCGATATCAGTGGCGCCCTGATGCTCTGCTCTGACTACCTGAAGGCGACAAAATCCGGTACCCAGGTGATGTTCGTGTTCAGTGACATGAAAGAAGAATTACCGTCGGGGGTGGTACGCAAATTTGCTGACGATGAGTTTGAAGGTATGGATATCGCTGCCATGAACGTGATCAAGCTCACTAAGGATAGTACCAACCCGGAAATTTATCGTAAGCGCCTGAAGAAATGGGATAAGCGAATTACTGGCGCCGGTGCCCGGAGTTGGAATACCCTGCTCGATGCAACCAAGATCCGGGAATTTATCGATGAGGTCAAGTAGTCAGTAGTACTCCTTCAATGATATATCATTGAAGGAGTACTAGTAGTCAATCTTTCGTCTCAAGCCTTTGAGTTGCCCGCGCCGGGTTTTACCCTCGATACGCCTTTCCTGCGAACCCCTGGTCGGTTTCGTCGGTTTGCGCTTCTTGCGTGGAATCGTAACACTTTTGATCAGCGCCTTTAGTCTGGCTAGCGCCGCCTCCCGATTTTTTTCCTGGCTGCGATATTGTTGCGCCTTGATTATTACAATACCTTCCTTAGAGATTCGTTGATCGCCGAGTTTCAATATCTGCTCCTTGTAAAAAACAGGCAATGACGAAGCCTTGACATCAAACCGAAGATGAATAGCCGTAGATACCTTATTTACGTTTTGGCCACCGGCACCCTGCGCGCGGATCGCCTGTATTTCGATCTCTGAATCTGGAATGATGACATCACTGGATATTGAAAGCATGATCGAGCACACTAATACAGTCAGCGTTTGTTAGCAATTTGAGGGTGCAGAAAACCTCTGATCGAATTAACGCTAAATCCCGGTAACCCTGGAGCAATGCCATGCCTCTATCGCCAGCCGTTCGGTCCGAATTTTTCCACCTGGAAAATGGATCCAGGTCCAGTCTTCCTTTTTCGGATTCGGAATACGAAAACCGTCTGGGCAAGCTACGCGCCTGGATGGGCGAAACCAGAGTCGATGCGGTGCTACTCACCTCGATGCACAACATTGCCTACTACTCGGGTTTTTTATACTGCTCGTTTGGGCGTCCTTATGCTTGCGTTGTGACCCCCGAGCGCTGCATTACCGTATCGGCCAACATCGACGGAGGTCAGCCCTGGCGTCGTTGTTACGGCGAAAACCTGATTTATACCGACTGGCAGCGAAATAATTACTGGCGTGCGCTAAAGTCGATTATTCCCAGGGCACGACAGATCGGTATCGAAGCTGATCACATGACCCTGGCAGCACGCGACACCATGGCGAGTATGTTGGGCGATACTCAAACCAAAGACTTAAGCGCCGATATCATGGCACTGCGTATGATCAAATCGGCAGAAGAAATCGAACTGATCAAAGGCGGTGCGCGCACCGCTGATATCGGGGGTGAGGCGGTCAAAAACGCGATCCGCGAAGGCACCCGTGAAATCGACGTTGCAATGGCGGGTCGTGATGCGATGGAGCTGGAAATTTCACGCGCTTATCCACAGAGTGAACTGCGTGATAGCTGGGTCTGGTTTCAGGCAGGGCTTAACACCGATGGTGCGCATAACCCGGTGACTACCGCCAAGCTGCAAACAGGCGATATCCTGAGCCTGAATACCTTTCCGATGATTTCCGGATATTACACTGCGCTCGAAAGAACGCTGTTTCTGGGTGAACCGGATCCCGACTCGATTCGTGTCTGGGAAGCAAATGTCGGAGCGCATGAACTCGGGTTGTCGTTAATCAGGCCGGGCGCTACCTGCTCCGAAATCTGTGCCGAAATTAATCGCTACTTCGAAGAGCTGGATTTGCTGCAGTACCGTTCGTTTGGTTATGGACATTCATTCGGTCTGTTATCGCATTACTATGGTCGCGAAGCGGGTCTCGAATTGCGCGAAGATATCGATACCGTACTGGCAGCGGGCATGGTGGTATCGATGGAGCCAATGCTGACCCTGCCGCTGGGAACGCCAGGCGCCGGGGGATACCGAGAACACGATATCCTGGTAGTCGGCGATGACAGTGTTGAAAATATCACCGGCTTTCCTTATGGACCTGAGCATAATATTGTCGACACCTGATCGGGTGTGATCACCGGTAGGTTTTAAACAACAACAACGGGTCCCAACACCAACACCAACAACGGGGTCACAACACCAACAACGGGGTCAGGTCTTTCCGTATCACATTAGTCTGTTTATAATCTCCCAATGACAAGACCCCTAAAATTAGAATTCCCTGGCGCAATTTATCACCTGACCTCCCGAGGAGACAGGCGGGAACCGATTTATAAAAATGAAAGAAATCGGTGAGTACTTTGGCAAACATTACACAGCTGTAAGCCGGATTATCAAGAGA
>CAZJEJ010000083.1:0-2906 GCA_964544945.1 uncultured Gammaproteobacteria bacterium
GTGTTTCCCGCGATTTACACCGGGTCTACTGGTTTTTGCCACCGCCCTTGCACTCGGGCGAATCGGCAACCTTGCCAGCGTGTGCTATCCACTCACTGGGGGTCAGAGTGTGCAATGCCAAAGCATGAATTTGCTGTAGTTCCTGTCGCAGCGCATCGTTTACCAGGCGATGGCGTTTAATCAGCGCCAAATTACTGAAATCGTCGCTGACGATAGTGACCTTGAAATGCGACTCAGACCCAGGGGCCACATTGTGCATGTGACTTTCGTTGATGACTTCCAGATGTTCGACTCTGAACGTATCTTGTAGTTTAGCCTCAATGGCTTGCTGTATTGTCATTAGCTTTCTGCACGGTTAATTATAATTTACTCATGGTACTTTTAATTGCGTCACGCGCATCTTCCATGGTTTGAATACGGTTTTTTGCTTCTACCGCCATCATCTTCTGTATCAGTAGACTGACCCGGGGGCCTACCGATTCTTTCACCTCGTGTGCTGATTTCGCATTTCCTTCGAGATGTTGAAACAAGATAGCCATCGGCTCACCCTTGTAGGGCAAACTACCGGTAACCATACAGTAAGCAATAACGCCTAGCGCGTAGATATCACACCGCTCGTCGGCGTCTTGCCCTTTGGCCCGCTCGGGAGATATATAGGCCGGGGTACCGATGATCGACCCGGTTTTTGTCAACGTCGATTCGGTATTGGTAGATGCCGAGGCTATACCAAAATCGACGATTTTAACCAATCCGGTATCATCCATTAATATATTACTGGGTTTGAGGTCCCGGTGTATGACATTTTGCTTATGCGCGGCGGCCATGCCTTCGCAAACCTGGTAAAGGATTTCGAGCCCCTCTTTGACCTCAAAGAACTTCTTCTGTTTAAGGATCTCATCGATACCCTGGCTTTGAAAATATTCCATCGATATTGCGCACAGATTATCCTTGAATAACAGGTCGTGAATACGAATGACATTTTGGTGGCTTACCATCCTGGAGTATTTTACTTCGCGCAAAAAACGCTCCCGCGAAGCCCCATCTGCAGTCAACTCCGGGTGCATGAATTTTAATATTAACGGTTCGCCAACCATTTCATCTTCCGCCAGCATTACCCGCCCCATCGCGCCCCGGCCAATTTCGCCCTTGATACGAAACCGATCCATCCACAGATCGCCTTCTTTCAACTCCTCCATATTCTGGAATTTGACCACCTGGGTGGCCTCGACAGGAGTACTGGTTGCCTGTTTTTTATTTTCTGCCTGCGTCAGGTCGATCCTGGTCAACCGGGTTTCAAATATATTCTTGTCTAATTGCAGTTTATTCAACCCAAAATCACTGGTGATTTTTTTTATCACCTGTTCAGCGGTGTCGCGCACCGTCGCCTGAAGTGTTGGTACAGCTTTTAGCACCATGGCTCTAATTTTTTTGGCATGTTTTTCACTGGTCAATATAGCGATAGACTCCAGCGCTTCGCGTTGAATGAGCGCTTCGGGCATAGTCAGGCACCTTACAGAAATTTCCAGACCCTTGGGAAGGCCGATTTTAGTCACCGCCTTTAACACGGAGACAGCAGACTCGGGTTTTTTTGCGATTACCCGCTTCAACAATCCAAGCGCTTCCCGATTGCCCACAATACCCAATGACGCAATAGCTTTTTCTCGCACCTGCCAATCATGGTGCAGGGCCATTTCGCTGAAAGTTGTGAGATCGGCTGGATTACTTTGTAGTGCCGCGAGCTGTTGCGCGGTAGCGCCGATAAACTCGTTTTTGTTATCAATTAATTCTTGCGCGGTTTGAAAAAAACGCTCGTCGCCCAGTTTCATCAGGCATTTAATCGCCTGCTCCCGGCCCCACCAGTCCTGCTGCTCGAGCCGACGTATAAATCTCTCCAAATCCTTTTCGGTAGCAAACTTGACCACAATTTTACAAAATATTTCACGTAATTCGTCTGATTTGCCCGTAGTCCAGGGCGCAAGTCTCGGAACAAGCTCGGTGTTAGCCTGCTTGGTGACGATTTCCAGAGCCATTTTACGTTCAATTTCAGACATGTGATCGATAAACGGTAATATTACCGACGCATCATATTTTACCTGAAGCGCAATCAGTGCCTTTAGTGCTTCGATGACAACCGTTTTATTTTTATCGACCAGGAATTTGCAGATAATAGTCGAAACTTCGGGCTGCTTTAGTTTGCTCAAATAACGCAACAGCATAATTTTGATCGACGGACTTTCGATTGCCGTCGGGTCTATAATCAAACCACTCAAATCGAGGTCTTGCTTCGACTCTAAAGCCACCTTGAGCAATCGCTCGGCGTTTGATTTATCCAGCTTAAGCGCATTACTGACTATCTGTTCTGGCTTCAGAAGTTCTTTTTGATAACTGAGAATATCGATGATTTCAGTTTTCGAGACTTCGGTTTCATGCAGTCTTTTAAATAAATTACTGGGATTGATCTGCGAAGACTGGGATAGAATATCGGCGGCAACCGCACGAATACTAGTCGTATCGTTTTCCAGAATATCGAGGAAAGCCTCATTCATTTTGCCTTTTGCGTTTTCAATGCAAATTTCGGTCAGTACTTCTTTGTGGGGTTTTCGTGCGACAGGGAGAGCTTCGAGAACCTGTTCCAGGGAATCCTTGGTCAATTGCCTGATCTTGCGTGTCAGCTCTTTTCCTTTTTTACTCGTTAAATCCTGACAATCAAGAAACTGCCTGAGGGTGCGAGCGAAAAAAATTGAACCTATTACAGTCATCTTCGTTGACATTTACCTATCTTATATCGAGGCTGGATGCGCTTTAAAGCATCTTCGAGTGACTTATTCAATCAGCTCTGATTCGGATTATAGCGATATTATAAGTAAAAACGATGACCAATAACCCTTTTTATTGATCATCGGCCG
>CAZJEJ010000083.1:3006-10176 GCA_964544945.1 uncultured Gammaproteobacteria bacterium
TAAGCTCACTCGATCAGTGTTCAAACACGAAAGCACCGGAAGCATCAGTATCTACCCTTATTTGATCCCCGGAATCGAAGTCGCCAGCGAGAATCGCAAGGGCAATCGGATTTTCAATCGATTGTTGAATTTCGCGCTTCAGGGGTCTCGCGCCGTAAACCGGATCAAAACCGGCCTTACCCAGTTCCCCAAAAACTCGATCGCTGACCTGTAGGATCAGACCCCTTTGTTTCAAACGCTCGGTCAGACCCTGTAATTGAATTTTAGCAATTACCCGAATCTGCTCCTGGGTCAGCGGATGAAAAACAACGATTTCATCGATTCGATTGATAAATTCTGGTCTGAAATGTTCAGTGACCTGCAACATCACTTCCGCCTTAATTGTTTCATATTTACCGTCTCCGACGAGTGCCTGTATTTCACTCGAACCCAGGTTTGAGGTCATTACTATTACCGTATTACGAAAATCGACCGTACGACCCTGACCATCTGTCAGACGGCCATCGTCGAGCACCTGCAGCAGTATATTAAAAACATCCTGGTGGGCTTTTTCTATTTCATCGAGCAATATCACTGAATAGGGTCGGCGCCGTACCGCCTCGGTTAAATACCCGCCCTGCTCATAACCGACGTAGCCAGGCGGCGCCCCGATCAGGCGCGCAACACTATGCTTTTCCATAAACTCGGACATGTCTATACGAATCATAGCCTCCTCGGTATCGAACAGAAACTGGGTCAAGGCCTTGGTCAACTCGGTTTTTCCAACCCCGGTAGGCCCGAGAAATAAAAATGAGCCATTCGGTCGAGTCGGGTCTGAAAGTCCCGCACGCGAACGCCTGATGGCATCAGAAATGGCCTTTATTGCTTCTTCCTGCCCAACGACACGCTCGCCAATCTGGTCTTCCATGGCCAATAATTTTTCACGTTCAGATTCAAGCATTTTTGAAACCGGGATCCCGGTCCAGCGCGATACTACCGACGCAATTTCCTCTTCGCCCACTTTATTCACCAACAATTTCATATCGTGCATTTCTACGTTGGCGGCGAGATCCAGCTCCTTTTCCAGCTCTGGAATACGCCCGTATTGCAACTCCGACATGCGCGCGAGGTCACCGGCTCTTTGCGCGGTTTCCAGGTCCTGACGTGCTCGCTCCAGGGCTTCCTTCACCTGGGTCGAGCCCTGTAGTATTGCTTTTTCAGCCTTCCATATTTCTTCCAGATCGGAGTATTCTCTATCTAATTTCTTAATTTCAGACTCTAGCGTTTCGCGGCGTTTGATACTCGCCGAATCGCTTTCTTTCTTTAACGCCTCGTGCTCAATCTTGAGCTGAATTAATCGGCGCTCGAGCCTGTCCATTGGTTCGGGTTTTGAGTCGATTTCCATACGAATGCGACTGGCCGATTCGTCGATTAAATCGATCGCCTTGTCGGGCAATTGACGGTCGGTGATATAGCGATAGGAAAGTGTTGCGGCGGCGACAATTGCCGGGTCGGTGATATCGACCCCATGGTGTACCTCGTAGCGTTCTTTCAAACCACGCAAGATAGCTATCGTATCCTCGACCGACGGTTCCTGGACCAGGACTTTCTGGAAACGCCGTTCGAGGGCAGCGTCTTTTTCAATATATTGACGATACTCATCCAGCGTTGTGGCACCGATACAATGTAATTCGCCCCGAGCGAGCGCCGGTTTTAACATATTTCCGGCGTCCATCGAACCTTCAGCCTTGCCAGCCCCAACCACGGTATGCAATTCATCGATGAACAGAATGATTTGCCCTTCCTGTTTCGCCAGGTCGTGAAGAACTGCTTTGAGCCGTTCCTCAAACTCTCCGCGATATTTAGCACCCGCTATCAGGGAGCCCATGTCTAGTGACAATACTCGCTTGTTCTTTAGCCCTTCGGGCACTTCATGATTAATAATACGCTGCGCCAGGCCTTCGACAATTGCTGTCTTACCGACGCCGGGTTCACCAATCATTACCGGGTTATTTTTGGTGCGACGCTGTAGTACCTGGATCGCACGCCTGATTTCCTCATCACGTCCAATAACCGGGTCGAGTTTGCCTTGCTCGGCTCGTTCGGTAAGGTCAATAGTATATTTCTCCAGCGCCATACGCTGGTCTTCGGCGTTAGCGTTATCTACATTTTGACCTCCACGTATTGCCTCGACGGCATTTTCGATGGCTTTCCTGTTCGCACCGGATGACTTCAATACGTCGGCTAGTACCCTTTTTTCATCCATTGCCGCGAGCACAAAAAGCTCTGACGAAATAAACTGATCGTTGCGATCCTGCGCCAGTTTGTCGGTTACGTTAAGCAATTTACCCAGTGCACTGGAAATATGAAGATCCCCGCCCGTTCCTTCAACACGCACCTGTTTTTCCAGCAACTCACGCAATTGGGAGCGCAGCAGGTTGATATTTACCCCGGCATGGGTAAACAGTGGCCGCACCGAACCACCCTGTTGGTCCAGTAAGGACAGCATCAGGTGCACCGGTTCGATAAATTGGTGCTCACAACCAATTGCAAGCGACTGGGCATCGCTCAGGGCATCCTGAAACTTACTTGTTAGTCGATCCATTCTCATGGAGAACACCTCAAAAATTAAGAAAACCTATAAATTAAATGGGTTTTATCGGGTGATTTTCAAGTACGAGAATCTATCCAGATCAGGCTCGCCATACGCCCGGTTGTGTTATCCCGGCGATAGGAAAAAAATCGCGCTTCATCTGTATAGCTACAGAGCCTGGAGTTGTGAATTTCTGGTACGCCCAAATCCTCGAGCATATTTATAGCCAGGCCGGGTAAATCGCATAACCAGTGCTTCGCCCGGTTGGCAACGAAATATTTATCGGTGTCAGCGTATCGACGCAGAAACTCATTTCGCACTTCCTCCCCGACTTCGAAACAGGGTTGGCTGATCGCGGGACCAATCCAGGCGAGCAAATGCTCCGTTGGAGATTCCATCTGCTCCACCGTTGCCTGGACCACGCCCTCAACCAGCCCTCGCCAACCAGCGTGAACCGCAGCGACTTCTGTACCAGAACGATTGCACAGCAATATTGGCAGGCAGTCGGCAGTCATCACCACGGCGACAGTATCGGGTCGACTGGTTATCGCGGCATCAGCCGTACGATTAGCCTCCTGATCTAACTTGACCACATTGGTACTATGGGTTTGTTTCAACCAACATGGTTCGCGCGGAAGCTTAAGCGACTGCCGAAGAGATTCCCGATTGGCTTTCAGCTTACTCGAATCGTCTCCAATGTGCGCGGCCAGGTTAAGCGAACGGTAAGGGTCCTGGCTATAACCCCCCTGACGGGTAGTACACAGCGCTCTTACCTTTCTCGGTGCGCTCCACCTTGCTTCGATTATTCCAGTCAACACTGGACCAGCCTAATCATCTTCGCTGAGCACATCGAGCAATTGCTGGAAATCATCAGGAATCTTCGCCTCGAAACTGCACCACTGCTTCGATGCGGGGTGGTCAAAGCTAAGCGCTCTGGCATGCAGTGCCTGGCGTTTAAATGCCCTGATATGTCCGGCAAGTGCGGGGGTTATACCTGCAGGAATACGTTGTCGCCCACCGTATAGCGGGTCGCCGAGCAATGGATAGTGGATGTGGGCGAGATGTACCCGAATTTGGTGGGTTCTACCAGTTTCCAGCTGTACATTGATTAAACTGTGATGGGGAAATTTCCGTGCTACCTGAAAATGGGTGATCGCCAGTTTGCCACGAGCCTGAACCGACATTTTCTTGCGCTCCACCGGATGCCGTGCGATGCCCGTTTCTATTGTTCTACCCGCAGTAACGATACCCTGGGTAAGCGCGATGTATTCACGCTTCACCTTACGTTTTTGCAACTGATCCACCAGGCTGCTATGCGCACTGAGGGATCGCGCCACCACCATTATGCCGGTGGTATCCTTATCGAGACGATGCACTATACCGGCGCGCGGCAATTGCTCCAGACTGGCATCTAGATTTAACAACCCATTAACCAGTGTTCCGGTTTCATGACCAGCGGCGGGGTGTACCACCAGGCTGGCCGGTTTATTGATGATGAGAATGTCGTCATCCTGATGAAGAATCTCGAACTCGATCATCTCTGGCCGGTCTGATAGTTTGGCGACACGGGGGATATCAAGGTCGATCAGGTCACCGCAATAGACGCGCTGTTTGGACTTACAGGACTGGTTATTGAGACAGATGAATCCACTCTTAATCCAGTCTTGAATTTTTCCCCGTGAATAGTCTGGCAACAGGTTATTTAGCGCCTGATCCAGACGGTGGCCAGAGTATTTACTATCGATTCTGATCTGTTGCTGTAATAATTTCATGGACTGGTTATACTGCTTGTTCGTAAGTTCAGCAAGTCAATCCTCGAGTTAAAAATTCTTATGATCGCGCGCATAATATTGTTATTTACACTGGGTTTATTACTCACCGCCTGCGGGACGGCTGAAAAAGAAGTTGATATCACTGCAGGATGGAGCGCAGAACAGCTTTATAGTAGCGCCAAAAAGAATCTGGAAGAGGCTGACTACTCGATTGCAATCGAACAGTATGAAACACTCGAATCACGTTACCCTTTCGGTAAGTTCGCAACCCAGGCCCAACTCGACGTAGCTTATGCCTATTACAAGTATGATGAACCTGAAGCTGCAATTGCTGCTGTAGAGCGTTTTATCAAACTCAACCCGCGCCACAAAGCCGTCGATTACGCTTATTATTTAAGAGGCCTGGTCAATTTTGGACGCGGCAAGAGCATTCTTGATACGATAAATGAGCGTGATCTGGCCGAATACGACAAGACTATACTGCTGACTGCTTTTAACGATTTTCAGCTACTATTAAGCAAATATCCAAAAAGTATATACGCGCCAGATGCCAGGCAACACATAGTATTCCTGCGCAACGAAATCGCCAGAGCCAATTTGAAAATAGCGCAATACTATGCTTCGCGCAATGCCTGGGTGGCTGCTGCCAATCGAGCGAAATCAATCCTGAAATCCTATCCTGGTACCACGGCCATCAAAGCAGCCCTGGAAATTCAGTTGCAAGCCTACCAGCAACTCGGGCTCGACGATCTCGCAACCGATATCCAGCGTATTATCGATTTGAACTACAACGATGGGTCGTGACCAGTCTGCACCTTAGTTAGTTTGCGTATATGAAATTAAATCAACTCGGCACCAGTAACATCGAGGTTAGCGAAATCTGTCTCGGGAGCATGAACTGGGGGACGCAAAACAGCGAAGCCGAAGGGCACCAGCAGATCGACTACGCACTGGAGCATGGTGTAAATTTTATCGATACTGCGGAGATGTATCCTGCGAACCCGACATCGGCCGAAACCATGGGACGCACCGAGGAAATTATTGGTAGCTGGTTCAAGTCGTCTGGAAAGCGCGAACAGATCGTCCTCGCCACCAAGGTTACCGGTGAGGGACTGAAATGGGTACAGGACGGTGTGCCAATATCGCCAAAAAAGATAGGCAACAGTATCGAGGACAGTCTCCAAAGGCTACAGACAGACTATATCGATCTATACCAGTTACATTGGCCCAACCGTGGGTCTTATCATTTCCGTCAGGCCTGGCGTTACGACCCTACCTCCCAGAACAGGGGAGAAACCAGGGCGCATATTCTGGAAACACTGGCAGCACTCAGGGAACTCATCAACCAGGGTAAAATTCGTCAAATTGGTCTATCCAACGAAAGTTGCTGGGGTACGGCTCAATTCTTGCAAATCGCTGAGGAGAATGATTTACCGCGCGTGGTTTCGATACAAAATGAATACAATCTGATGTATCGTTCACACGACCTGGATCTGGCCGAGCTATCGCACAACGAACAGGTTGGATTGCTACCTTACTCACCACTATCCTGTGGTATGCTCAGCGGCAAATATCTGGGCGGCAAAAAGCCAGCCGGATCACGCATCACAATCAACCCAAAATTGTACGGACGGATTAATCGGCAGGCTAACGCTGCAAACAGCGCGTATGTCAATGTGGCACGAAAGCACGGTGTCGATCCCGCTCAAATGGCGCTGGCGTTTTGTCACCAGCGCCCGTTCGTAACCTCGACTATTATCGGCGCCACCAGCCTCGAACAACTGGCGATCAATATCGATTCCTGCAAGCTTGAACTCGGCAGCGAAATGCTGGAGGATATTCATCGAGTTTATCGCCGTTATCCGGCACCAATTTAAAGGTATCTTTATTCCGTTAGATAGCGGAGGGGCACCGCCTCGCCTGGAAGGATAAAATCTGCGAAAATGGTGCTTGAATAAATCACTAGTAACTATTCAACATGGATCAAAAGTTCATCGTCGCCGAAATGAAAGTACTGCCCGAAATCGATGTCGATTTCGAAATCAGACGGCGCGTCGACTTCATCAGGAAATCCCTGCAAAATTCAGGACTCAGTCACCTGGTATTGGGAATCAGCGGGGGTATCGACTCAAGTGTTTGCGGATGCCTCGCGCAACTAGCTGTAGATGAGTTGAACCTCCGGGGTAGCCATTACCAATTTATCGCAGTGCGCATGCCCTATGCCACCCAGGCTGATGAGGACGATGCGCAAGTCGCATTACAGTTCATCAAACCCAGCACCAGTGTCGGGGTCAACGTACAGCCCGGAACCGACGCGATTCATCAATCGACTATGGAGGCACTCGGGCAACAGGACCTACTCGGTCAGAGTGAATCGATGCTTGACTTTGCCAAAGGCAACGTCAAGGCTCGCATGCGCATGATCGCCCAATACGAAATCGCAGGGCTGCTCGGTGGCCTGGTGGTGGGCACGGATCATTCAGCCGAAAACGTCACCGGTTTCTATACAAAGTACGGTGACGGTGCCTGCGATCTCGCACCCCTGTTCGGTCTCAATAAACGCCAGGTGCGAATGCTGGGAAAAAAGCTCGGCATCCCTGAAAAGCTCATCCTTAAGACTCCCACCGCCGACCTCGAATCCCTGGCTCCCTCCAAACCCGATGAAGCGGCACTCGGCCTGAGCTACGACCAGATAGACGATTTCCTCGAAGGGAGAGAGCTCGACCCCGTAATAGCCCATCAAATTATCGATATCTATAACCGCACCGAACATAAGCGGCAGGCGATAGCGACGATTTACGATTAGTAGTTATGGTCGAATGAATT
>CAZJEJ010000084.1:0-10040 GCA_964544945.1 uncultured Gammaproteobacteria bacterium
CTATTCGGTACTCAGAATATTAAGAAATTCAGAAGAAACCTTTCGATATGGGCGTCGGCTTAGGTCGGCGTGTATTGCAGGGTTTGATACTGCACGGACCAGCAGAAAAATCAAAACCATGAGCTGCCGTTTAAGACAATCGTGACCAAACCGACCTTAATTGAGCGACGTTTACGTATTATCACCGGGCTGGTACTGGCTACCTATATCACGATCCACTTGAGCAATCATGCCCTCGGGCTAATTTCGCTGGAAGCGATGGAGGCTATGCGGAAGATTGTGACACCATTTTGGAGAAGCTGGGTCGGTGGTTTACTGATATACGCATCGCTCCTGACGCACTTCGGGTTAGCTTTAATGTCACTTTATCGACGTACCACGTTACGGATTCCAGCCTGGGAATTCGCCCAGCTCGTGTTGGGGCTGTCGATTATACCTTTGCTGGCAGGACATATAGCTGCTACCTGGGGTGCACGAGTATTAATGGGTTTCGATATTAACTATGAATATTTACTGACTGGAATATTAAGTAATAACTGGGTGCTATTTAAGCAGACGATGCTGTTACTAGTGGCATGGAGTCACGTGGTGATTGGATTGCATTTTTTCTTTCGCCTGTTTTCATGGTATCGACGTTGGTTTTTTTATTTGTATCCGTTGGTATTTTTGATGCCATTGCTGGTCGTCCTTTCGATAACTCGAGTTGGAATGGATCTGAATGTATGGCAATCACCATTTCAGATGACAGAATCTCCCAATCAATATCGGGATAGTTATCCGGATGACAACGCTGCGGATAAGGTTTTGGGCTATCCTCGATCAGCAAAACCAGCTATTACTAAGGTTGAATCTTTTCGCAACGGCATACTTATAACTTTTTACTCACTGTTATTGATAACCCTGGGGGCGCGGATAGTTCGGGATATGAAGCGACAGAAATCCGGTACCGTTATGATAAAGCATGTCAACGGCCTCGAATTGAAAGGTAGACCCGGCCAAACGATTCTGGAAGTTATACGAAAATATGCAATCCCCCATGCCTCGCTTTGCGGAGGCCGCGGGCGATGTAGCACTTGTCGAGTGAGAGTAGGGGCCGGTTATTTGAAGTTGCCAAAACCTTCATCACTGGAACAGTTTGCGTTGGATAGAATTGGGGCTGCACCAAATGTTCGCCTGGCCTGTCAAACACGCCCATTGCATGATGTGCAGGTGAGTCCGTTACTACCACCCGATCTGGATATGGATAGCAGCTTAAGAAAAGGTGGCGTCAGTGGAGAAGAGCGGGAAGTAGTGGCCATGTTTGTAGATCTACGCGGTTCCTCAAAAATGAGTGAAAACCATCTCCCCTACGACGTATTGTTTATTCTAAACCGATTTTTTATTGAAATGACGGATGCCTTATCGCTCAGTTACGGACATTATGCGCAATTCGAGGGAGATGGGCTTCTGGCACTATACGGGCTGGAAAGAGGCTTAAAACAGGGCTGTCTCGATGCCCTGCAAGGTGCTGTCGATATGCAGACTAGAATGGATACGCTCAACCAACAATTAAAAAGTGAACTAAAAGAACCGCTAATATTTGGCATCGGAATCCATTGTGGACAAGCCATTGTTGGCACTATGGGGCCACCGAGTGCGCCCAATCACTCGGCGATAGGCGACTGCATAAATGCAGCAGCGCGACTGGAGGGAAAATCCAAGGAACTGGAGTGTATCCTGATAGTTTCAGATGAAGTGGTAAATTATGCGGGTGCCGATTTCAGTCAGTTTCCTACCCGAGAAGTCAGTTTGCGAGGAAAGCAGGAATCGGTTCTCGTTTTTGTGATTAAGAATCCTCTGGATATTTCTGATAACCTGTAATACTGGTTCGATGTGATATATCAAAATGAATAGAATACTATGAGTGGCAATAAACACATTCGATACTGGTCGATGGGCATCGTCTATGTATTGTCTATCGCGTTTATGAATTCGACCTATGCCGCCTGTGTTGATAAACGCTCGCCTGGAATGGACTGGTCCGGGTGTAAGAAAACGTATAAGATGCTTGATGGGCAAAATTTTTCGGGGAGTAAGTTCGACGACGCTAACTTGAGCTTTAGTAATCTCGACGGCAGTAATTTTACCGGTGCCAGCCTGGTAAAAACTGATTTTAGCCGCGCCAGTTTCAAACTTGGAAACTTCTCTGATGCAGATTTAACCAAAGCCGTTGGCTATCGGGCCAGATTTAACAATGCGAAATTTTCGAATACTCGTATGTCCAAGTCGGAGTTATCGCGGGCTAGTTTTGAGGCTGCAAGTTTTGTGAACGTGGACTGGTCGCGCGCCGAACTGGGCCGCGTCAATTTTTCCGACGCGCAGCTAAAAGATGTCAATTTCGAGTATTCGAATTTATCTCGCGCCAGGTTTAATGGGGCCAAACTAACAGACGTTAACTTTTCGGGCACTTACCTGTTTCTGACACGTTTCGAAAATGTTGACCTGAGCGCGACATTTCAGCTTACCCAGGCACAACTAGAAATAGCCTGCGGCAACGACAATACCCGGCTGCCGCAGGACCTGGAAAGACCTGCTAGTTGGCCCTGTGACGAGTAAAACTTTAAGGAATATCTGAGTAAATCAGGTCTTCCCTGGTTTCCGTGAGTATTTTGCCGCACGACAGTAAAACAGACTCAGCGGCGACAGGGTTAGCTCGTTCGTTACGTCCGGGTCAATTTGTCACTCATGTTTCGGTAGGCTAAAATGGTTCCAGCGGGCCAGGCGGGTAATTCTTGTCTACCTGGATAATCAGGGCAGTAGTGGCTGAGGGTGTGGCAAATATTTTTGACTAGTATAGTAAGTATATTTAAAAAATTTATCTTATGATGAAAACTAGTGACCTAATATGGCAGGATACCCAACACCAGATATTGTTTCGCCTAATCGATCAAATCAAGGAAGTACCGTTCGATCGGGAAATTCTAACCAGGCTGTATCTGTATGCTGAACACCATTTTAGTCTCGAAGAAGCATACATGACAAAGCTCAACTACCCTGGGGAGGAAGCCCATGTGGATGCACACAACCGATTCCGGGAAGAACTCATTTCAATGGTAGAGACCCAGGGCGATATGGACAGCGTGCTACAGGAATCGTTGTCCAATTTCCTGAGCGAATGGCTAAAACTGCACGTACTAGGTATCGATAAAGAGTTTGAAAAATTTGTGCTGGAATCGAACGTCAAATAGGGTAGCCGCTCTGGTTTCCTGCGGGATTGATATTTTGTTGTTGTTCGAGATTCTAGCCGCGTAACAGGATCGATATCGGTATGACTCATAATAATCTGGATACCCACTACCTCCGCCAGTGGATCGGAAAGCATGAAACAATCGAAGAAACCATTTCTGCGGAACCACTGCGTCGTTTGCGTGCAATACTTGATCTTGAGCCAGAAGCTATCACCGAGGGTGATGAGATTCCCCCTCTTTGGCACTGGGTCTATTTCCTGAAACCTGTTCGTGCGTCCGAACTAGGTCGCGACGGACACGCCGTATTGGGTGATTTTATGCCACCAGTTCCCTTACCACGACGTATGTGGGCAGGGGGGAAGGTCATTTTTAATGCCGCGATTCGAGTGGGTGAAATCGCGCGGCGTGAATCTAGAGTGCGCGACGTGAGGCTAAAAAAAGGGCGCACCGGTAAGCTTTGCTTTGTTGAAGTAGAGCACTGTTTTTTCGTCGGGACAGAAATGCGATTCAGTGAAATCCATAACCTCGTTTACCGTGATGTTAAGCGGGCAGGTGAAAACGATACCCTGCCACCGGAAGCACCGAAAAATGCGCAGTGGACACAGAAGGTGATACCCAGTTCTACCTTGTTATTTCGCTATTCTGCGCTCACGTTTAACGGCCACCGAATACACTACGACCGCGATTTTTGTCGCCAGCAGGAAGGTTACCCAGGACTCGTTTTCCACGGACCTTTAACCGCAACCCTGTTATTACAACTGGCGAGTGGAAATAATCCGGGCAAAGCCATAGCAGCCTATGAGTTCCGGGCCTATAGTCCTTTGTTCGACAACGCGCCGTTCACATTAAATGGCAGGATGGATGGTATCGGTGCGGAGTTGTGGGCGAGTAATGCCGAGGGTCGCCTGGCGATGAAGGCGTCTGTCAGCTTTGCAAAATAGCTAACATCGATCGGGTCAAGCCGGGAATACGGTCAGTTCTGATAAAAGGAATGCCACTTATTTCTTGCTGAACGACTGGATTCTCTGGCTCGTTTGTGGATCGATAAATCCACGGATGGTTGCCTCGGTTTCAAGATTCATCGCCTGCTCGATCGAGTCCGCATGACCGTAGGCCGCGCGATTGAGTGCATTTTTCATATCGGCCACCGCACGACGGGGCAGGGTCTCGATCCGCTGCGCCAGGCGTCCGGCGCTTTCCAGCAATTGCTGCTCAGGCACAACCTGCCAGGCGAGACCCGCTTCCAGTAACCAGGCCGCATCGTATCGCTCACCGAGTAATAGCATTTCCTTTGCCTTGCTCATACCGACCAGTTTGGGCAGTAGCGCTGTAACGCCACCGGTTACGAACAACCCCCAGGAAACCTCGGGAAAGAATGCACGGGCATTTTCGGACCAGATAGAAAAGTCACAGTTGATGGCCCATTCAAAACCACCGCCTACGGCCCAGCCATTTATCGCACCGATTACGGGCTTGCTACCAAACAGGATTTCCCTGCTAACCCATTGTATCGCCTCCACCAGGTCACGCGCCTCGTCCTCGGACTGTGGCTGAGAATGCTCGTGCAAGTCGTCACCGGCACAAAAGGCCCGCCCTGCACCGGTGAATATAATAACCGCTACCTCATCATCGTTATTAGCCAACTTGAAGGCTTCGGCGGTAGCATCGATCATCGCCCGGTTCATCGCGTTTAGGCTTGACGGCCGGTTGAGCGTAATCGTACAGATTCCCGCTGTAGTCTCTCGAAGAACGACATCATTCATTATTATGCCCCTGCCAGGTTCTGACGACTCGTGGTGTCTTGCCCTCGGTTCTGCCCAGGGTGCCAGCGGTAAGTAATTGCACCTGGGCAGTTACACCCAGATCTTTTTTTATCTGCGCTTCAATTTCGTGGCTTAATTCCGGGTCGGCCTGTGCGTCACCTGTCATTTCGACTTCCAGTGGTAATAAATCGTGCGGAGGTGGCGCAGAAAATAACAGGCGATATTCACCGTTGAGGTACGCGAAGCGGTTAATCACTGCTGCCACCATAGTAGGAAAAACGTTGATACCACGTATCACTACCATGTCATCGGCGCGGCCGATAACCCGAAACCTCGGTGCGGTTCTGCCACAGGCTGCGGTATCCAGCCCGGTCAGCTGGATAATGTCGCCACTACGAAAGCGTACCAGGGGCTGGCATTGCTTGCCAAGATGGGTCAACACCAGTTCACCGCTCTCGCCCTCGCGCCAGGGTAATAAAGTGCCACTTTGTGGATCGACTAACTCTGGATAGAGAACATCGAGCGCCACCAGGTGAAGATCGTTATCGGTATCAGACTGGGCGGCGAAGTTGCACAACACATCGGATACGCCGTAATTGGCATTGCGCGCCCTGAATCCCCAGGTCGATTCCAGGCGATTGCGAAATGCAAGATCGTCCAGTCCTGCTTCGCCGCCAAATAAACCGAGTTTGAGCCCCAGGTCTTTTGGCTCGAGTCCTGGGAAGCTACGGGCGATAACCTGCTCCAGCACTGCCGGGAACGAGGGGGTGCAGGAAATGGCATTGATACCCAATTCCTGAATGGTTCGAATCAGTTTTTCCGTTTCACCAACACCATATGGAATCACGGTCGCACCGGTTGCTTCCAGCGTGGTATGGTCACTAAATCCACCCATCCAAAGCCGGTAATTAAGACAGTGAACCACGCGGTACCCCGGGCCCAATCCGGCGGCCCGCTGCGCCCGCGCCCCGACTTCGGCTGTCATCGTCGCATCTGTCGCACTCAGGGCCAGGTTCATAGCCACGCCGGAAGTGCCCGATGTCCGGTGTACCCGCGCAATATGCTGCGTATCAGCGGTCAGGTAGGAACCAAAGGGGGCGTGGCTTTGTTGATCTTCACGCAGCATTTCCTTGGTGGTGAACGGTAAATCTGCCAGTGCTTCCAGGTGCCGATCTGGCTTTATGCCGAACCATAAACCCTGGTAAAAAGGGGAGCAGGCGGCTATATAATCAAACTGGGCAGACCAGCGTTGCGCCTGGATATTGGCAATCTCGGCCAGTGGCAAATACTCAGCACGGTCGATAGCGGGAAAACCGTTAAAAGCCATGGTCGGGATCGGATGGAAATCCACCGAGCGTTCGGATGCCCGCAGGTTTCACGGTTATAGTTATGTTTACAAATTCCATAAATCGTTACAGGTTAGCAAAATTAATCGATCACTTTACCCACAATGATTGCCGCCAGCAATCGGTATTGGATCTTGATTAGCAGTTGCCGACCCGACGAGTTTCAGACTACACTCAATATGCTAATCCTTAGAGATAATGTATCCGAAGCACCGAATCCATGCGAGCCATGATCCTCGAAAAACCAGGGTTGAAGTATTTCCCTTCGAAGAAGTAAATGAGGTACTGGAAACATTGCGTGCTGGTCGCTTAACTGGCGCTGCAGTGTTAGTACCTTGAGCATATGCCTACAAAATGAAAACACTATTCCTGTTAAGACATGCGAAATCGAGTTGGTCTGATCCCGGCCACGAAGATCTGCAACGTCCTTTAAACAAACGTGGTAAGCGCGATGCGCCTGTTATGGGGGATCGCTTAAGGGCGCGTAACGAATGTCCTGATCTAATCCTTACAAGCCCGGCGTTGCGGGCCAGATCTACGGCTGAACTATTTGCCAATGCTTGTGGGTATTCACCGAAGAAAATTCCCGAACGGCCGAATTTGTATTTTTCAAGCACCCGGTCAATCGAAGATATTATTGTTACGCAGGGCGATCAATGCCGATCATTGATGCTGGTTTTCCATAACCCTGATATTACCCAGTTTGTGAATTTAATTGGCGGCGTGAATCGAATCGATAGTATCCCTACCTGCGGTATGGTTAAGTTGGTTAGCGACGTCGATCGCTGGCGCGACTGGTCGGTATTGAATACCCGGTTCGAATACCTTGACGCTCCCAAAAAGATATCTGTGTAAACTACATTTCTGGTTTCTCCAGATTCGATACAAAGTCAGGAGAGAGCGACGAACGTGCTACTTCAGTCCAGAGAACTCGGATCGGGTTACTTCCGTGGGCCTGAGCTCGCCCGATCACTCACGATCCTTTCAACAGGGAGGTCCCACTAAAAAGTCGATTTTTGACCCCCCTGATTTGGCGCTTTTCATACGCTGCATGATTAAGCAGATTTTTGCCGAGAGATTCATGCGTTTGTTTGGTTAAGATCTGGAACTCACAGGGGGTAAAAACTTTTCGGCCGCTGCTCGCTGTTACTAGAATACGTTCCACAATCTTTATCATTTTGAATTCCTTGCTGGAATAAGGATTATTACGACTGGATCCTACGCTATTATTTTTCCCCATTAAAGTGTGCTGGATAGGGGTACTAAATTCTGAAAACAACTCTTCGATTTCATGGAATTCAGCCATTGAGTTTTTCGACTCTTGAGGTAGCACGTTGGCATACATGAAAATATGACGACTTCTGAGAAATTTGATTAAAAGAATGGCTGAAAAAATATCCCTGGTGACGATTCGTATGCCGATGTGGTCGTATATCCTCGCGGAGAGATTGCCTTCTTTGAGTAAGAGCTTGGTCACTATGCGGAAAAACTTTTTCCTGGTCTTGATGTTGTACTCAACAATTGGTATGCGACAATTATCATCGCCGATCCAAACCCCATCCTGTGACTCGATAATAAAGGGTTTTAGCCGCACCTTAATTTTTTTGAGGGCAGCATCGTGCGCGTCTTTGTCTCTCGTCCACTGGGCGTGAGCGACCGCGTGGCATACCTTAAGTATCACGCAGGACCATTCTGAAATAGTAGATTTTGAGCCGATGGAGGCTTCTAGCAGTAGTTCTGGTAGCGAGAGTTTATGCGTTTTTTCAGGCAGGCAAAGACCGGTTTCTTTTAGCAGGATATTTTCGACATAGTCCAGGGCCGTTTTGAGTAACTTTTCAGCATCGGCACTATTTTCTATCCCGTAGGAGCCCAGGAATTTACTGGCCTCATCCAGGTTATCAATATTTAATTCGAAGGTGTCTATTAAGGAGCGACCGGCGATAACGGTTTGCAGCGTGCGCCAGGGAATATTGAGTTCGCCTGGGTCAGATATAACAGGAATCCGTCGGTCGGGTTTAGTCACGTCGTTTTGCGGTCTCTATAATAAATGCGCTACGATTTTCGATGACTCAAATAATTTTAAGTTCAATCTTCTAATGGCTAGCGATTGAGTCGCGCAATCTGAGACCGGCGATCGACCGCCCAGGCGTATTGCTTTGGCCACATCTGGAAATCCGGATCCGCGCCCAGTACCTCGGCGGCATGTAGAGGCCAAAATGGGTCATGCATCATTTCCCGGCCGAGTGCGACCAGGTCCGCGCTGCCCGATTGCAATATCTCTTCTGCCTGATGCGGGTCTATGATCACGCCCACTGCCATCGATTTGAGGTCTGTTTCCAGTCGGGCACGCCTGGCATAAGGAACCTGAAACCCGGGCTCGCGAGCCGAGCTTTGGGTTAAGAGCTTACCATCGTCATCGCATCGAAATCTTGGTGCGCCCTTAATACCACCCGACGAGCAATCGACGACATCGACACCGCGTTGTGCCATTGCCTGGCAAAAAGCAATCGAATCGTCCATGGTCCAGCCACCTTCACCGCCGTCTATTGCCGATATTCGGACAAACAGTGGTGTTTGAACTGGAATAACGGCCCGGACAGAATCTATGACTTCGAGCGGGAATTGCATGCGACCCTGCCTGTCTCCACCATATCGGTCATCGCGGTGATTGCTCAGTGGAGATAAAAAACTGTGTAACAGATAGCCGTGCGCCATATGTATTTCGATGATACGAAAACCGGCATCGATCGAACGAATGGCAGCTTGCGCAAATGCCTCTTTCACTGTTTCCCGCCCCGCTTCGTCGAGTTCGGTTGGCGTTGGCCAGCTCGGACCGACCGGCAAGGGTGATGGCGCCACGGTTTGCCAGGGGGTCTCTCCAGGTGCCGTGTTGTCTTCGCTCAATGGGGAGCCGGGATTTTCTCCAAGCGGTGACCGGGTTGATGCCTTCCGTCCGGCATGTGCCAGCTGTATTCCTGGAATCGACCCCATCGACTCGATAAATGCGGTCACCGGCTGCAGTGCTTCTGCCTGTTCGTCGGTCCAGATTCCGAGGCAACGAGGCGTGATACGGCCCCGTGCCTCGATCGCGGTAGCCTCGGTAAACACCAGTCCTGCCTTACCACGCGCAAAGGTGCTTAAGTGAGCGAAATGCCAGGGCTGGGCGACACCGTCGATGGCCGAGTACATGCACAGTGGCGACACGGCGATCCGATTCGGAAAAGTGACGTTTCCCACTGTTAGCGGTTGAAAAAGTAGAGGGGTAGTAGACATAGGAATTCAATCTGATTATCGAGCAGTGCAGTATAAATGATGCGTCGGTCATCTTGCTAGATGACAGTGGGGTTTTAACGGTACAGGCTTACCTCAATTGGCTATCCTTGCTGCCGCGACGGTTGTAGCTGTTGAAATCTGCCTGCTGTACGTCCAACTCGGACTGGCAGTTGACACACAGGCGCACGCCAGGGATTGCCTTACGGCGGGCTTGTGGAATTGCAATATCGCATTCTTCGCAGTGGCGTAGACCTTCTCCCCTGGGCAGACGGCTGCGCGCCAGCTCGACGGCGTCTTCGACGCTGGCATCGATTTGATCCTGCACTGCCCCGTCTCGGGACCAACCACCGGCCATGCTTTGCTCCTGGCTTCAAGCCGTTTTAGCAAGGTCGAACGATATTGACACAAAATACGATGCGAGCGAAGCGAAA
>CAZJEJ010000085.1:0-4689 GCA_964544945.1 uncultured Gammaproteobacteria bacterium
TCACCATCGTTATCAATATCGGCACAAAGCAGTCGCCCCGGTCCATTTCCATTGGTCACTGGATAATTGTAGGCAAATTGCAGTAAAGCCTGCTTCGCTTCCTTTAATACCCCTTGATTATGCTCGAATTTACTCTCCTCGACCTGCTTGAGAATACCCTGCGAATAACCCACCAGGGCAATCCCACCGATACCCATCAACATCACCACAAAAATTAACAGCGCGACTCCGGATTGAGGTCTGGAATTAAACTTGCGCATGACTAATTGGAGGCAGGCACCAGGTAGGTTACATCAATGGTTTCACCACTGGTAGCATAGTAATGCTTACCGTCGGGGGTGGTAATTCTGACTTTGATATCCTCACCGGTGATTACCTTGAAACGGCTATTATCTTCGAGTCGCTCGCCCTCTTCGTACGCCTGGTTATTGATCCAGACCGTGTTAGGGCCGCTATTGGAAATTGTGATCCCGGTGATAGTGAAGGATATTTCAACCTTTTCGTGTATCAGTTGCCGGATCTCTTTGATTTCAGACTCGGGTTCCGGAGCCTGGATTGGCCTGGTGACTACCTTGTCCGATTTATAACGATTTGTATTGATGATCTGACGCTCCTGGGGAGTGGTAAACAGGGTCGACAGTTCGGCCTGCGATGGCAGACTAATTCCGGCAGTCGTGACAAAGAGAAAAACCAGTAACACCTTCATTTCCGCACGATTCCTATACGTTTCATTTAGCATTGATCGTCACCCAGCGAATATTGCACGTTGAGCCGAAATTAGCCTTCCTGGTATTCAACGAGGTATCAATCGCGGAATTGCGGGTCACCGTGCAACTTTCGACCGTGAAAAGATTTTTGATCGATAGCCTAAGCCCTTCGAACAGGGCAAAAATATCTTCTTCGTGCAATATGCCGAGCGATAACTCCATCACCGAGCTGTTAACTTCAACGCCACGTTTTACCTTGAAGCCTGGCCGCCTGAAATCTTCCTGTGGCAGCAGGTTGTAGGTCAGAGTCGGGAGTCTTAATACTTCGTTGGTACTCTCAAGACTCTCTATCCAGCTCAAACGACGCTCGTCACCGACCAGTCCGGTCGACCTGTAGCCACTATAAAGATTTTTATATTGCTCAAGAAGATCGATATCTTCGATAATACCTTTATATAATTTGAAGGTAGATCGCAACGTAGATACAGATTGTTCATATTTTTCCAATTGCGCTTCTTCATATTGTTGTCCGATCATAACCAGGGCAACAGAAAGGATCAGGGTCAGGGCAAAACCAATGAGTGGCCTTCTTAAATAAAACCAGTCTATTTTATTCATCCTGTTTCACCTCCCTGACCACCCGGAAAGCCACCTGGGCTGAGGGTGTTATGCCCCGACGGGAAATACCCACATCGCCTGACAAACTGTTATCCGGCTCTATATCCAGGGGGCGCTTGGTAATTTCGACAGAAAAATAATTACCTGACTCGATCATGGTTTTTTCAAGGTCATCTACCGCGCTGAGTGCATAGCGATAATCCCCGTCAAAGTTCAGGAATTCACCCTCGACCAGGGCTATCTCAAAGAATCCCTTTTTAGCAGGTTTCTGATTTCTAAGATTTGCTTTCTTTTTCTGTTTATTTCTTTTCCTTTTAACCTTTCCCCAGGACACTTCATCTGCTGCCTCGGTATCTGATATATTTGAAACGAACCATTCCATTCGCTTAACCCTGATATCGGAAAATAACGAAACATCACGACTCACCATGGCAAGCATTGGTTCCGGATCGATTAGATAATTATTCTGAATATCTTCCACGGTTTGTACAATGTTTTGCATACTCAAAGTTGAAGTGCTTGAGTCGATTCTATTTTCGCTAAGTTGATTAAATTTCGACCTGTACTTTTGTTCTATCAACGCTGTCTCCGACACAGTACTACTGTATAGCCAGCTTTTTACCGCGTTCGTCGTGGCGAGACCCATACCAATAGCCAGGAAAACAATACTGGCAAATTTAAGCACCAGGCCAGCCTTGTAATGCTGGTAATATCTTTTTTCCTCTGCCTGCGCATAATGATTAATCGAGGTTTTCTTACTAGCCAGATGGCAAAACAAACCTGAGCAGAAATCCTGATCGTCATTTATCTCGATTTTTTCCCGCTTCAGCAGGCCGTTAATTTCTATAATTTCATAATTAGACAAGTCGTTCTGTGCGCACCTGATCGTGAGCTTTTCATAATGCCGCCTGTTTGTCAGTATCTGCACCGAAACCGATTCGGATCGATCCACCATGCGTTGACTGATCAGATATCGTTGGGTACTTTCTATATCGCGAATAACATCGGTTGCGTAATCGCCCTGATAAAAACTGGCGATTGGAACCAGCCGGCTCAAAACCAGTTTGCCTTTAATAAAAACTGACTGGCGCAAGTTGCTCGGAACCTGTTGACTGACTAAAATGAGGGCCTTGCCGTCAGATTTAACCCCGCTGATATAGTCTTCCGATAACAATGGCAGGCTGATGATACCCGATAGCGGGGTGCGAGTATCTTCGATTACTTTTAACCAGGGCTCGAGTAAAAACTGATTGGTCAGCCCGATGAGTAAAATTTTCTCTTCCTTCCGTGCCTTTTTCTCTTTCCCCTGTGAAATCGCGAACCTGTACCTGGAGTTTCTAAAATACTTGGCGTAGTTTCGCAATAGCATTGCTCGTCGATCTGCCCCTCGCAACAGAGGTATCGTGATCTGTCGAAATTCCTCTTCTATTAAATCCACTAATAGTCGGACCGGGTCGTCCCTGAACGAGCTCAAATAAGCGGCAAATAAATCCAGCCCCTGCTCGTCGGGTTCGAAATACACACTGCTTTCAAGCTTATGGTTGGACCATTCCTGTGCAACCATTCTATAACCAGTAAAGTAGAGAATTTTTTTCATCGCATCGCCATTAAAAATCGATGGTTCCAATCGTATCGTAAATTGGCCCCAGCACCGACAAAGCTAACCACATTACTATAAGCCCTATCGATGCCATCATCGCCGTTTGTACTACCGGCTCCATTTTTTCGATACTGTCGTTGATATCTCGATCAAAAAAATAGCTGACGTTATTCAGCGATTTATCCATCTTTCCGCTCGCCTCGCCGACGCGCAGCATGCGCACCACCAGTGGGGGGAAAATACCGATATTTTTAAAGCTTTCGCTGATGCTGCCGCCCTCTGAAATCTGCTGCCAGGCCCGATCTATTCCATCTTCCAGCACTGCATTATTGACCACAGACTTACTCAGGTTTATCGCGTCAAGCACGGTAATGCCAGAAGCAAACATCAGTGCAAAGTAGCGGGTAAATCGGGAAATTTTTATTTTTTCGTTCACCGGCCCAATCAACCAGACCTTGAGCATCATTCCATCGATTCTAAATCGTGCCTTACTGCTGGTTCTGTAAAAGTAACTGATCGTGAAAAAGACCAGGAATGGCATGGTGATCACCAGGTACCAGTAATTCTTGAGAAAATTGGAAGTCGCCATCAGGGCGCGCGTTTCGATTGGTATTTCTCCGCCCAGGCCAACGATTGCATCCATGATATCGGGCACTATGAAAATCATCATAAACATGATGACCGATAACACAAGCGAACCTATGACCGCCGGGTAAGTCATTATCTTTTTAGCCTTGCCGAGTAGCTCGTCCTGCCATTTCAGCGTTTCGGTTATGTCGACCAGTACCTCGCTCATTTTGCCACTGCGTTCGCCAACCTTGATCAGGCTAGTGAAGACATTGTCGAAAATTTTAGGGTATAGCGAGAGCGCCTGTGAAAACGAGTTACCGCCTTCGATGGCCTCTATTACGCCGGTAATCACGTCGCGAAAGCTTGGGTTTTCCTCGCCGTCGCGCAGGTCGGCAAGCCCCTCCAGTATCGGTACGCCAGAGTGTGTCAATTGTTCGAGATAAAATGAAAAGTTGATGAGATCACGGCGACCTACCTTGTTTCTACCAAACAGGTCGGCACCCGGCTCTTTTTGTTTGTAGGTAACCAGATCCAGATCCATTTTTTCGAGGCGCAGCTCGAGATCTGATATATTACCTGCATCCAGGCTTCCCTGAATAAACTTGCCGCCGGGGTCGATTGCCTTGTATTGGTATTGTGGCACGTCTAACCCATGCGCTCGGTCATATCGGCGACCCGGGCGACTTCCTTGATCGAGGTGGTTCCATCTAAAACATGCCGAACACCATCGTCTGCGAGCGTGAAAAAGCCCTGCTTGTAGGCTGCATCACGAATTTCCTTGGTGGTCGCGCCATGTACCAGCAGATCGTCCAGGTCGGAATTCATTTTGAGGATTTCCATCAATGCGAACCGACCCTTATAGCCTGTTTGATCGCAGGTAGTACAGCCTTTGGGTTTATAAATCTGTTTGGGCGCTATACCCTCGAGGTTAACCAGCAACCGCAATTCCTGCTTGCTCGGCGCGTAGGGTTCCTTGCAGTATTTACAGAGCTTGCGTACCAGCCTTTGTGCAATGACGCCGATAATGTTGCCCGCCATAATTTCCGGAATTATTCCGATATCACGTAACCGTGGCAAGGCACCAATGGCCGAATTAGTATGCAGCGTTGTATACACCTGGTGCCCAGTCATAGCCGCACGAAAGGCCATTTCAGCGGTTTCCTCGTCGCGAACCTCACCAACCAGAATGACATC
>CAZJEJ010000085.1:4789-7277 GCA_964544945.1 uncultured Gammaproteobacteria bacterium
GTGATAGTTCTCGATATGCGACCGTCCTGGGGGGCGCGTGTTTCAGCGATGTTCATATCCGCCATAACCTTCAAACGAACCGCGATCGCCGCCCAGTAGGTTTTGTGCAGACTCCGGATTTGACGTAATACGCCATCGATTCGATAACGAATCCTGAGAAAGTTTTCTTCGGGTTCAAAGTGAATGTCTGATGCACCGCGTTTTACCGCGTCGGACAGCATAATATCAACCAACCTGACCAGTGGCTGGCTATATTCCTCGATATCACCCTGGTAATTGGTATAGTCGGCTTCTCCGGTTTCGATTTCCCGCAAAATACCGTCGATGGATAATTCGTAACCATAAAACTGGTCGATCGCATTTGATATTTCCGCCTCGCCAGCGAGCACCGGTACCGGTTCGACGTGCTGCCCAATCTGAATTCGAACTCTATCGAGCGTAAACAGGTTAAATGTATCCGACATTGCTATTGTCAGGGTACCTCGCACCGCATCGTAATTGAGCGGGATTACCTTATGCTTGCGCGCCGTATCGGAAGTGATCATTTTGATCGCGTCGGGGTCGGGCACAACATTCGACAGGTCGACGCTTTCCTGTTCTAGCGCTTCACCCAACGCCGAGCGCATGATAGATTCGGTGGCAAAGCCAAGACCAACCAGAATCTTACCGAGCGGTTCGTGGACCTTTTTCTGCTCGGTCAGTGCTATATTTAGCTGATCATTGGTGATGACACCTTCATCGATCAGAATTTCGCCCAGTCGTTTGGGTTTGCTTTCAGCGTTCATAGTCGCTTTAGTTTCTCCAGTCGCTGATCAACCACGTCCCTGTTAAACATAGCCAGACCATTGTCAAAATTGACGAGCGCTCTCTCGTAGTATGCGATCGCCACTTCAGGTTTTTCGATATGCTCGAGACTAACGGCCAGGTTGTAAGCGTAGTTGGGATCTTTCGGATTATTTTCGAGCGCAGTAAAATACAACCCCTGTGCTTCTATCCAACGGTTTTGCACTCCGTAGACATTAGCCAAAGCAAAATTCAGGTGGGGTGAATTGGGTTCTTCACGGATCATGATTTTCAGCTGCGATTCAGCCGCCTCCGGAGAATAATTAGCCACGGCTATCAAAGAGGACATCGCGAGTGAATCTTTGGGGTTGGCCAGCAACAATGTCTGGTAGTCCCGGATTGCAGCCTCCGCATTATTGTTTTGAATATTGATCGCAGCGCGAGCCAGCAGGGCATTTCGATTACTCGGGTCTACCTTGATCACCTGGTTATACCTGGCCAGCGCCATTTTATCGTCACCGCGTTTATAAGCCGCATAAGCCTCACCTAACCATCGATCTTTATCGCTGATGGTGCTGCCGGTGCTAATCTGCAATTGCTGTTTTGGCTCTTCTTCGATTTCACTGACGGGGGTCTCGGTACTGGTCTCATTGACCCGTTCGATCTTTGCTATCACTGGTTGCGGGGTTTGCACGCTGCTCTCGATAATTTCGCCTTCGGTCGATTGTGCCCCGGTAGGCTCGGGTTCGGAAATTAGTGCAATTTCGACTTTTTCGGGCGCCGCTACTTCGGCCTCGCCTGTTATCTCTGCTTCTTCGATCAATCGTAGCGTTAGAATATCGACCACGTGCTCAGTTGGTTCACCGGGCTGGTTGGTTGGTAGCGCCTGGTTAGACGCAGTTTTGATCACCCCGGGCATTGGATCACGCTTTAACGGTCTCAGATTAGTATCGATAACGAGTGATTGCCGCTGCAACTCAAACATGCCCATAATGCCAATAACAAGCAATATGCCGAATCCTGCCGCGCCAAAAATCTTATAGCGATAAACACGTTGCGCAGAAAACTTACTGACAAAAACTTTCTTCGCATGTTCGGGCGTCATGCCTAAATCGGAGTCTGACTTCAGGCCTGCGAATAATCCGGTGGCATCGTCGTTTACCACCTTGACCAGAGTACGATCGTAATTATCCGGCGCGTATGTACGCGTAGATGTTTGATCCTGAAGCCCTGAGATGCGCACGCCAGTCGAACCATCAGGATTGATCCCCGTCATAGGGGTGTTATCTGGCCTGATAGTAACCGTGCGATCCTGATTATCGGTCTGACTCTGTTCGGGAACCTCGACAAGATTGAGTTGATTTGTCGTGGCTTCACCGCCGGCGAGTATTTGCACCTCGGTTTGCGCGGCCAACGAACCGGCTTCAGGCCCCTGATACGAGAAACCCGTCGTATCCTCTTCATCGATCAGAATGGGGGAAATATCTACATCGGGCTCTTCTTTTTCGACTTCGGTGGGTGAAAAATCCTGGTCGCCCATGAAATTCGTGACATCGTCGTCGGTGAGCACCATGGTTTGTTCTTCGTCAAAAATATTCTGTATAGTCTCTTCACCCAGATCTGTAACTTCTTCGCTAATGATGGTGACGGACCCATCGTCAGCCTGCCTGAGGATAGCCGTATTGATTTCCGTCTGATCGGGTGA
>CAZJEJ010000085.1:7377-9937 GCA_964544945.1 uncultured Gammaproteobacteria bacterium
GCTTTTTTTAGCGCATCTAACAGTAAACTCATAGACGATCTCTATTATTCTTTGTCTGAGAATATCGGTGGGTTCAGATAACGTTTAAAGTCCTGCAAACTGGTTTCCAGGCTCGCATCGTTGATAATGCGGGGCCGGAGAAAAATGACCAGCTCGGTTTTATCCAGCAATCTGGCTTTGGTTCCAAACAATAAACCTACTCCCGGCATATCGTGCAACCCTGGGAGACCTTCGCTGGTCTTGTTAGCAGAATCCTGCATCAACCCACCGATCACCGCGGTCTGCCCATCGGTTACCCGCAGTACCGACTCCATTTCGCGTACCTGGATTTCGGGGACAGGATTGGTAATACCTGCCGCGGCCAACTCCGGATTCGGATCATTGACAAACTGCAGGATTCTGGAGATTGTCGGCCGTATATTGAGAATCACTTCACCGTTGTTGCTGATAAACGGGGTGACACTCATCACAAACCCTACCGGAACCGTGTTAATAGTCGTGGTAAAGGTCGTATCGATCACACCCTGCGTGGTAGTTGTTTGGGCCTCAATACTAAAGTAAACCCGATTATCGACTACTTTCAATATCGATGTCTGATTGTTCAAAGCCATGATTTTAGGGCTCGACATCACCGACACATCGCCAAACGAGTCAAGCGCCTTGATTGCCGCGGTGACGCTTCTGCTGGCATTGGTATCTGCGTAGGTTGCAGACAGGAAGGGCGTAGTCCCTAGCGTTCCCCCGAGCAGGCTTTGCTGTACGCTCCAGCCATCCCCTGTTGCTATACGCGACCAGTCTACGCCTGCCTGGAAATCGTCATTCAGGGTAACCTCGACAACCGTTGCTTCTATCAATACCTGCTTTCGTGCACTACTGAGTACCTGGTCGACAAAGCGTTGGATATCCTCGTGTGCCGCCGCGGTAGTCTGCACTGAAATAATGCCTGCTTCACGGTTGGAAATTACCGTTCCTGCCTGGCCGCTGGCAGAGGCGAGAAGCGCGATATTCTCTTCGAGCGTCTTCCAGAAATTGTTTTCCGCCACATTGACAACAGAGGTCGACGAATTGCTACCGCCACCGCTTCCGCCGCCGCCACTAGTTCCGGTCGATGCAATTTGTGTGGCCACCTCTACAGACGAATTGGTAGTTCTCGACATGTTTAAATAGTCTATTTTATAGTTTCGTATGAATGGACGATCCTGTTCCACAATCAGGTTAGGGCCGTCCAGATAGTAGCGCAAGGACACCTGGCGGGAAATTCTCTTTAAAATCTGTGGCAGCGTTTGATCTATCGCGTTGATACTGACCTTGCTATTGATAGAGGGATCTATATCCAGATTGATGCGTGCGTCTCTAGCCAGCGCAAAAAGTAATTCATTTGCGGGCAAGTTTGTCGCGACGACGGTAAAGGTTTGTAATTTTTCTGCGGGTTCTGGCACCGCAATTATTGGTACTTGCTCGACTACCGGCGGTATATCGATGGTGGACAGCTCAACCTCAGGTGCGGGCTGATTGACATGCCCCGCTGCCACCATTCTATCGTTCTTGGAGGTTATGCCCCCCTGACAGGCCGACAGGCTGGCTATTGCGATTAGGGTTACAATTTTTTTCATCAGTATTGTTTCCAGGTTAAAGCAATGCTTTTCGCATTCGGTAAACAGAGTGTAGGTAAGGTGAGTTGACTTTCACCGATTCGGGCAAATGAAGTAATCCCCGCTTGCCCTGTTCCAACGAATCAAATTCATTATAAAAAACCCGATAGATGCTCAGGGTTTTAAAACTTCCTTCGTATAAATAGGTTTTTTCCAGGTCTAGCGGCCAGTCATTTCGCAGAAAGTAAGCCAGTTCTTTTGCCGCTGATTTTTTTCTCACCAGTACCTGTATCGAGACATTATCCCCGTCGGCATTGCTCAACCATTCCCGGCTTCGCTTTAATTTGGCATCGAGCCACTTTCTGTAATCCCCGGACGAATCAACTTTCCCGGGTGAAGTAGCCTCAGCGTTCGTGGCAATGACTTCCTGCCTGATTTTGGCACTGTCTGATTCTGGTTCTTGCTGTTCTACCACTATTTCCGTTTTTTCAGTCATATCGTCAACTGTATTTGTAACCAGCTGCTGCTCTGCTGCTACTACTATACTCGCTACTACTACCCGTGTTTCGGTGTTCTCAATAGCAATTTCTTTTTCGGTCACCCGCTTGTCATTTATACGAGTGATGGTTGATGTTTCGGCCTCTGGTTGTTTCTCCAGTTTTACCGGTGGTTGAATGGCGGGAGAAGTATCCAGCACTGCGGTATTGAACATCGATCGAACCAGATCTGTCGCGAATAGTTGGTGACTATTAGCGATAGCAACCACAACTGCAAGTAATATAAATAAGGCTAACCACCATAACAGCCTGTATTTCCTGGCTGGTGCCGTATTAAAACTGCTGTCGTTCACCGCGGCAAGCACATGCTTTGAACTTATATTATGGGTGCTTTCTGAAAACGCCGATAACAGTACCTTGTCTGCAATAATATTAATCCGACGCAACAGGCCATCCGAGTACCGTTCTATT
>CAZJEJ010000086.1:0-4099 GCA_964544945.1 uncultured Gammaproteobacteria bacterium
GCCGCGGTACTCGTCCGGAAAGGTTAGTCCACAAATAGAGCAGAATTAGGCCCGCCAGTGCAAGCCTGAAAGGGTTAGGATCGAAACTCGCGAGGATATAGGCTCCGATGATCGAGCCGATCAAAACAAACCCTGTCAGGGGTAAAAATCGTCGAACGCTGCCGAGTGAATGACGGCTGTTCCAGATGCTCGCGATATTAACAGCGACCGTGGGCAACAGCGTTAACAATATGGCGCTGCGCACGTCGAAAAAGACTGCGAGCATCGGCGTGGCAACCATCGGAAAACCTAACCCCAATGTACCATGCACCAGGCCAGCAAATAGCATAATCAACAGCACCACGATCACCAATGGCCAGTCGAGTTGTAGCAAAGAGATCATTTAGGCATTGAATTTCGACGAGGCATTGACGAGCATATTAAAAAACAACTCATAATAATTAACCTCGCCCGATATACGGCATTTTAGTAGCCATGATGGTCATAAACTGTACGTTGGTTTCGAGAGGCAATTCGGCCATCTGCAACACTGCCTGTGCGACCAGCGCGACATCCATGACCGGTTCGGCCGCGATCTCCCCGTTAGCCTGAGGTACTCCTTTCGGCATACTCCGGGTCAACGGTGTTTCGGCATTACCGATGTCGATTTGCCCGCAGGCGATGTTGTCTTTACGACCATCGAGGGAAATACTTTTAGTGAGTCCGGTGATTGCGTGTTTGGTCGACGTGTAAGGTGCTGAAAAAGGGCGTGGCACATGTGCCGAAATCGAACCGTTATTTATGATTCGTCCTCCTTTCGGTCTCTGGTTTTTCATTATGCGAATCGCCTGTTGCGCGCACAGAAAAGCCCCTGTCAGATTAGTATCAACAACTCCTTTCCACAGTTCGTAACTCAAGTCTTCCATGGGGATTGCCGGTGTCGCGCGGCCAGCATTGTTGAAAAGCAGGTCGAGACGCCCGAATTTTTTTTCGGTCTGAGAAAACAGGAATATTACCTGCTCAGGGTCGCCAACATCACAACCTATGCACAGGGTACGATTAGTCGCAGGACTTGAAAGCCTTGCGGTTTCTTCCAGTAATTCGATACGTCTACCGGTCAGCGTGACGGAATAACCTGTATTGAGCAGCGCAATGCTGACCGCTCGGCCAATCCCACTGCCAGCACCGGTGACGAGCGCGATTTTCTGGTTCGCATTCATTAGTTTTACTTACCGGGATTCAATTACAAATTAGTTTGTGGTGCCTGTCAGGGTTCGTCAAGTTGAATTTTGTATTCAAATCCAGTGCCTGAAAATTCGCGATGTCCAGCCCAGTAATTTCAATAACCAGGGATAGTCTTGCCAATTCGCAAGAGTGATCTCAGTGCAGTCCTCGATATCGGCGCAAAACTTTTGCTGCAGGCTTTGAACGCTCTCTTCACTATTCAAAAGGGCATCCAGTTCCAGGTCATGAAAAAAACTTCGATAATTCAAATTGGTGCTTCCTACCAGTACCTGATTATCGATCAACATGGTCTTCGAGTGCAGCACTCGATTTTCCAGCTCGAATACCTGTATACCTGCACCGAGCAAGTCGACATAGTAGGTTCGGCTAAGCGAAGGAAAGAACAGGACATCGGAGTGGGATGGTGCAATAACCCGGACATCTACTCCTTTCCGGGCTGCAGCTTTGAGTGTTTTCAATAACCCGGGAGATGGATTGAAATAAGCGTTGGTAATCCAGATTCTTTCTGCGGCTTCCTGCAGAATATCTATGAGCCGACGGTTGCGCCTTCGCCTGGCCTTTATTGAATTGTTACTCAGAAAATTGCGAGCACGATAGGCAATCGATCCGCCTTTGCGATGCCAGACTTCTTCAAAGTTACGCTTTAACTCGGGCACAATCGGTCCAATGACCCTCAGGCCCGTATCGTGCCAATTGTCATCCGAGTTATGCAGAGTTCGATTGAAATGATCCGCACTTATATTATAGCTACCTAGCCAGGCGATCTGTTCATCGATGAGGCATAATTTACGATGATCCCGACGATTTATCCTGGCCAGCAAATGCAGCATCTGGCTATACCAGTGCCCTGACGTCAATCCCCTGCGATACGCCGGAAAATCCCAGGGCAATGGGTGAAAAATACGTACCTGGCAGTTTGGCGAATCGAGTCTCTCGGCTATCTTTTTGGCGTCATCATATGATCCTACGCCATCCACAAGCAATCGAACTCGAACACCTCGATTCGATGCTGCGATCAGTGCGGAAAGAATCTGCTGACCCACCTCATCGAGTTGAAACAGGTAGGTCTCAAGGATGATTTCCTCCAACGCCAGGTCAATGTCGGCTAACATCGACTCATAGTATTCACCAGGATCAAAAATTAATTTTTCGAATTGCTCCTGAGTCCTCGTTTCAGCTTTAAGCGCCATTAAAGAGTCAGCCACATTTAAAAGCCCACCATATCAACACTCGAGAGAATATCAGACCTGCGTGGGTTAGTGCGCCTGTTATTTGAGCCTACAGGGGATAGATATTGATATCTGCCATCTAAATTCCGCCAGAATCCCCATGTTGACTGTCAGGCACAAGCACTGAAGCCTGATTATCTTTTTCCTGGCTTTAAACATTTAAATTTAGATATTTATCAACATCCTCATTTTTCTGCTATAAAGTGACAGGAATGAAAATAAGTATTTTTAACCGAAACATTACCAGAGTAAATTATCAGGAAGGATAACATCATGTATAAATCAATTTTAGTACCAATAGATCTTGCCAACGCCGAAAAGAGCCAGCCAATGATTGAAATTGCCAGGAAGCTAGGAGGCGAGGGCTCGCAGATTCTATTGCTCAATGTCGTGGAAGAGGTGCCGAGCTGGATCGCTAATGAATTACCCGAAGGTATCCTGGAAAAATCCCGTCAATCAGCACGATCCGAATTGAAAGCCATGGCAAACGCCTCGGTAATCAAAGCCAAAGTCGAGGTACGATCAGGTCACCCCTATAAAACGATATTAAATGTCGCGGAAGAAGTAGGCACGGATTTGATTATCATCGCTTCTCATAAGCCAGGCTTACAAGATTATTTCCTCGGTTCAACCGCAGCCAAGGTTGTACGCCATGCCAGCTGTTCTGTGTTAGTGACGCGTTGATAAGCCCAAAACCGGGAGCTAGTGCCTGAAGACTCATACACTCCAACCTGCGAAATTGGTGATATTATACCAGTCGTATTTTAACCGGCTCGATACCCAATGGATAAACACATCATACTGACTTGCGCGGTCAGTGGCGGTCACAATAATCAAGGCAAACATCCAGACTACCCGATCACACCCGAACACATAGCGAGAGACTGTATAGACGCTGGTAAGGCAGGGGCCGCGATCGCCCATATCCACGTCAGAAACCCCGACACCGGTGCTCGCTCTGGTGATCCAGCCCTGTATCGTGAGGTATTTGACCGTATCAAGGAATCGGGCAGCGATATCCTGATCAACCTGACGACCAGCGAAGGGGCCCGGTTTTCACCCGGCCTTGAAGACCCGAAAACAGGAGGCCCGGGCACGACATTGATTCGACCCTTGCAACGACTGGTACACATCGAGGAGCTGCGTCCCGATATCTGCACACTCGACGTCGGTACCTTCAACTTCGGCGAAACCGTTTTTCTAAACACGCCCGAGCACCTTCGGATCATGGCTAAACGCATTCAGGAACTAGGCGTCAAGGCGGAAATCGAGGTATTTGAACCAGGCCATATTATGTTCGCACACAAGCTGATCGATGAAGGGCTGGTAGGCGATCCACCTATGTTTCAGTTATGTCTGGGGATTCCTCACGCATCACCCGCTACTCCTGAAATCCTCAACGTAATGAAAAACCTGCTGCCAAAAAATGCTCGCTGGAGCGCCTTTGGGATTTCGCGCCAGGAATTCGAAATCGTCGCACAGGCCGCCAGTCAAAATGGAAACTGTCGTGTTGGTCTTGAAGATAACCTGTATAACTCGAAAGGTGAATTCGCCACTAACGTGATATTGGTCGAGCGCGCAGTGCGACTCATCCGCGAATTGGGGCGCGAACCCGCAACGGCATCACAGGCTGCAGAGATACTCGG
>CAZJEJ010000086.1:4199-9646 GCA_964544945.1 uncultured Gammaproteobacteria bacterium
CAAAAATGCGATCACCACTGGGTAATTGGGGGTGACCACGATGCCTCGCAATGATACTTGCGTTTACCTGGGTCAACCACTGGCCGACTATGGCTTCAGGGATGGCCATCCATTTGGCCCACAGCGACACCACGTGTTTCAGGCCGAACTACTGCGCCAGAACCTGGACAAGTCGGTCGATATTCGGCAACCGGTAAAGGCAAGTCGCGACCTGGTCGAATTATTCCACACCAGTGATTACATCGACAAGGTACGCGACTACTCCAGGGCTGGTACCGGCTACCTGGACGCGGGTGACACCCCTTCGTTCGTCGGCATGTTCGAGGCTGCCAGCAACGTTGCAGGTTCGGTCACCGACGCGATAGACCGTATCATGGCGAAGCAATACCGCCGGGCATTTTCACCGATTGCCGGCCTACACCATGCTCGTCGCCATATCGCCGCCGGCTTTTGCGTATTTAATGACTGTGGAATCGCAATCGAATACCTGCGCGCCCAATATGGTATCAAACGCGTGGCTTACATCGATATCGACGCCCACCATGGCGATGGTGTTTTCTATAGTTTCGAAGAAGACCCCGATTTATTGTTCGCAGATATCCACCAGGACGGCCGTACACTGTATCCCGGTACCGGTTTCGAGCTGGAAACCGGCAAGGGAACGGCGACTGGCACTAAATTAAATATCCCGGTTCCCCCCTTCTCCGACGATGCTGTATTTCAGACAGTATGGCCAAAAATCGAATCCTATTTACTGCAAAATGAACCTGAGTTTATTTTGCTTCAATGCGGTGCCGACAGCATCGAGGGAGACCCGATCACCAACATGGCATTTAGCCCGGCTTCGCATGCATATGCGGCCAAACGCTTATGTGAAATCGCTGACCGTTTTTGCGATGGCAAAATCCTGGCGATGGGTGGCGGGGGTTATAATCACGACAATATTGCCCGTGCCTGGACTGCAGTGGTCGACTCGATGATTAATTCAGTTTAGGTAGACGCTTCCACCTGAGCCAGGGCAAGATCCTGGTAGGCGTGGAATAAGCGTTGGCAAAATGAATCCCAGCGTTGACAAATTTCGATCGTCTCAGCATTCTTCGTATTCAGACTCGGATACCCGACCAGATCTTTAATTTCTCGCCGCAACGGCTTGACAATCGCGTTATCCGCCCCTGCCAGCACGTGGGTAACAAATTCGCCAGGCGGATACCAATCCAGGGCGTTTTGAAAATCGCGATGAATCTGCGCGAGCAGGACGTTTTTCGGTCCCTCCCAGAGTTCATTCACCGTCGCATCACGAAATAACCGGGGTAAAGATGAGAAATCTTCTATCACCCCATGTCCTCCAAAAACTGAGATGGCATTCAGCAGGGTTTCTACACTATCCCTGGAAGCGAATATTTTCTGCAGCATGGTCAACTCGCGAATTTCAAATTGAAGCCTGCGCTTCGCTTTTGAGTTCACCGTTGTACTTACCCCTGCGAGGCCGCCATCGAGTTTTAGTATCTGCTGATAATATTTAAATACTCCAGCGGTGGTTCTTTGCGCTACCTTTTGCATGGTATCGAGTTGCCCGGCAAGCATCGGAAAATCGCAAATCGGTTGACCAAACGCCGTTCTGAATTCGGCATATTTTTTCGCTTCACGTACCGCGCGAGTGATCACCGCGGCACTAAATATCCCGATTGTCAGTCGTGAATAAGCCAGCACGATACCGACCACAATGCTGAGTCCCTGGTCGAGTGGTCCTATCGGATAAGCCAGCGCGCCCTGGTAGCTTATTTCGCAGGTTGTCAGTTCGCTGGTGCCCATTTTCCATTTGATACGATCTATTGTGTAACCGTTCCTATGTTCCCGTTCCTTGCCTCCAGGTAACCAGGAAGGCACAATAAATGCGGCAAGCTTTTCTGTTCCCTCGGGTTTTGCGGTAACAACCGCGTAATCTGCATGGGTAGCCGAACAGAAGAACTTCTTCCCATGCAGGCTCCAGCTTCCCTCCTGTTCGGTTGCTTCGAGTAAATTAGCAGGTATGTCGGAACCTCCCTGAATCTCAGATATATACTGGGCGCCAATCGCGTATTCACCGTCTACACCCTGCTTGATCTCGGTACGAATCCGTTGAAGCTCCGGACTGTCTGCATACTGTTCGAGAAGTGCTGCAAGTCCATCGGTGCACGTCATTGGGCAACTAATACAGGCTTCGCCATTTTGATAAATCAGGAACATCTTGATGAACTTTTCCCAGGCAAATGTCCGGTCCGAAAAAATGGCCTGTGCAAATACTTCTTTTTCCATCAACTCGGTTGCGCGAGCCCGGACAATACGGTCGATACGTTGATTGTGTCCGTTGTAGTGAATCAGGAAGGGCCTGTTTTCTGGCCTCGCGGCCTCTTCCGCGAGATCACGCCATCGATACGAGACTTTTTTGGATATTTTACGGGCTGCCGCATCGGCTTTCTTCCACTGAGCGCCAGCAAATGTTTTAAGTGCCTGCTGGGTGAAACCGTCATCCTGATAATAATCCAGGTTATTTCGCCAATCGAGATAGGTTTCGAAATTATAAGGATTGTTTCTGTCGGGTAATGACATGGTCGAGTCTCCTTTTCGGGTTTGACTTACTCCCACATTACATCGTTGTCGTCTTTCACGGCTGACTGCAGTAATTCGATCAATGGAATGGCGCGGGTACGCAGGCTAACTGCTGGTTGATCATCGTCATTATCGACTGCTGGTGGCGTTATATCCAGTTCCGATTCGAGGCTTGAGTGTAAATTTTTCAGTGCTCTCGCGACATCCCTGGCAACAATAGCTCCCGGCACGACATCACCGAAATCCATCGCTACCAGCATTATTTTTGCTACATCGCCAAACATGGTGATGTTCGCGTAAGACCTGGTTTTGAAGGTAACTAACATGGGCTCAGTATCTATCCGAAAATACCCGGACCAGGTATTGGCGCACTATTCACATAAAAAGTGCATCAGATTGGCATCGCTACGATCGACTTTTTTACCCAGGCTTATGTATCCGGAGCCAAATAGAGTTAGCTCTTCGCGACGCAGAAATATCTCCTGCCCCTCCTGGGTTTGAATAAACGTCCCGTTGGTACTTTGATCTGTGATGATAAATTTACCCCGCCGATGCTCGATTTTCGAGTGATAGCGAGATATCAAATCGCCTTTCACCACAAGTTCGCAATCCTGACCCCGTCCCATTAGATATGAAGTGGTTGTATTCGGTAACGAAACCTTTTCTCTTCCATGAGTCAGCGTCAAGTTTTCAACCTGGGGTTGTCGTGCGGGATTGGTGAAACTGCTGGCCGTTGCCATATTGGTAATATCGCTTTCTTCTTCCCAGGCAAACAGGTAAATATCCAGGTGTTCCTGTCGACCTTTCACACGCAATCGGTCGTACGGACGCATTTTATTTGAGAGTTCGGGGTTGCTCACGGTAAAGGCCAGCTCCTGCGTACAAAGTATCTGCCTTGCCTTCGCCATACCGACAACACGCGACGCGACGTTTACGGTATCGCCAAAAATATCATCGTCTTCCAGAATCGCACTACCATATTGCATACCGATACGAATCGATACGCCTATGGTTTCGGGTGACCGATCGTCTTCCATGGTTACCTGTATGCTACGGGCGGCTAGAATAGCCATGTCAGCATCGAGGAAGTAAACCAGTATTTCATCACCGATGGTTTTCACCAAACTTGCACCGTGTCGTTTGGTGATGGATATCAACATATTTATCGCCTTGGACAAGCGTTCGCGCGCTAGTTCATCTCCCATGTTTTCATACATCGCCGTGCTGCCAGCCACATCGGCGAACATTACGACACAGTCAATGGTTTTTTGCTTCATCTACTCCCTAACCTGTTATGCACTCACCAAACATTTAAAATCCCCACCAACTACTCCAGATGGTGCAAGGATAATAACTCGTGACAACCAAAATTTTGGCGTGGATTAAATGACTAGTCGCGAATTTAAAGACGGATATTTCTAACTTATCTCGTATAGTTCAGAAACTCCTTAACATATATACAGCATGTTACTGAATTTTAAAAGGATATTCTAACAATTATTTGGCTGAAATATAGTCAATTGCCCTCGAAATTCTAGCCAGAGTTTGCTGTTTTCCGATAATTTCAACCGTTTTATCTATCGGTGGTGAAAATGATCCCCCGGTTACCGCGACACGAAGCGGTTGGCCGACTTTTCCCATACCGATATCCAGTACTTGCGTTATACCCTCGATGACGTTGTGAATAGCACTCGAGTTCCAGTCGTCGAGTTCCTCTAACCTCATGTAAAGCATTTCTAATGGCTCGAGAACAACGGGACGCAGGGTTTTTCTGGCGGCTTTCTCGTCGTAATTATCGAATTCCTGGAAACAGTAGAGAATACTGTCCGCCAGTTGATTAACCGTCGATACCCGTTGTCGGTATAGATCGACAATACTATGAAAATCGACCTGATCATCGAACGATACTTCGATTTTCTCCAGACGCTGCCTGACCAGTGCAATGATCCGTTCGAGCGGCAGGCTCATCAAATACTGCTGATTGATCCAGTTTAACTTTTCGGTGTTAAACGAAGACGCCGACTTGTTTATCGCATCGAGCGAAAAGAGATTAATCATTTCATCGCTGCTAAATATTTCCTGGTCTCCATGAGACCAGCCCAGGCGCACGAGATAATTCAACAACGCCTCGGGCAGATATCCGTCTTCAAAATACTGCATCACGCCGACTGCCCCGTGTCGCTTCGACAAACGTTTACCGTCTTCTCCCAGGATCATTGGTAAGTGGGCGTATTCAGGGCAGGCAGCACCGAGTGCTTTTAAGATGTTGATTTGCCTGGGAGTATTGTTGACATGATCGTCTCCCCGGATCACGTGGGTAATCTGCATATCCATATCGTCAACTACCACGGTCAAATTATAGGTCGGTGAGCCGTCGCTGCGAGCTATGATCAAATCGTCGAGTTCAGCGTTACTGACACTTACCTGACCCTTGACATGGTCGGCAAAGGTTACCACTCCTTTCTGGGGATTTTTGAATCGTACGACTAGCTCCTGCCCGACCCCGGGGCTCAACTTGAGATCGCGACAGCGGCCGTCGTAGCGTGGTTTTTGCCTGGCCGCCATCTGGGTTTCGCGCAAAGATTCCAGTCGCTGTTTGGAACATTTGCAGTAATAAGCATCGCCCTGATCGATCAATTGCTGGATCACAGCCTTGTAACGGTCAAATTTCCTGGTCTGAAAATAAGGGCCTTCGTCGTAGTCCAGATTAAGCCATTCCATTCCATCCAAAATTGCCTGCACCGAAGCTTCGCTGGATCTTTCCAGATCGGTATCCTCAATACGTAACACAAATTTTCCACCCATTTTCCTGGTGATTAACCAACAAAATAACGCGGTACGTGCCCCCCCGATATGCA
>CAZJEJ010000087.1:0-9615 GCA_964544945.1 uncultured Gammaproteobacteria bacterium
GCATACCCCATATGAAGTTTCGGTGGCTTTACCCCTTCCGGCCATATTGACGCCAGTAGTGGGTTGACGAAATCAAAAACTGTGACTAGCGCCACCAGTGTGGCTATTCCAATAACAATTCCCGGTATCATGACCGATATGTAAATCAAGGCATCAAACAGAACCCGTGGGGTTCCTTTTAAACGCTGCAAAGCCAATGCCGCTGTCGTTCCCAGCAAACTGGACAAAATGGCTACGGAAAAAGCAACGATCAGGCTGGTGAAAAAGGCGTCCCCAACAAACGGATTTGACAATGCTTTCCCGTACCACTGGATTGATAAGCCTCGAAGTTCGCTGGCATGTCGCCCGGCATTGAAGCTGAACAGCACGATGATGCCGATAGGTACGTAAAGAAAAAGATAGACGGCTATGGAGTAAATTCGCATGACTTTCCCCCTTACATCAGGGATTCATCACGACCAGTATTGCTTCGCATGATCAATCGCATATAAAGGCTGACAGTAATCAGCATGATCACTACCAGGGTAATAGAAACAGCCGAGCCAAACGGCCAGTTGCGTGATTGCAGAAATAAATCGACCAGCGCGTTGCCAATGAAGAATACTTTGCCACCTCCCAGGAAGGCCGGAATCAGAAATTCTCCCATCAGCAGGATAAAGACCAGCATACTGCCCGTCGCTATTCCTGGCATCGACAGCGGCAGGGTGATTTGCATAAAAGTTTTATAGGGAGACCCCCCCAGATCACTGGAAGCTTCGAGCAAGTTCTTGTCGAGTTTTTCGAGGGAAACAAATATTGGAAATACCATCAATGGCAAATAACCATAGACAATGCCGATTAGTACGGCACCCTGTGTATTGATCAACTGGATACCCTCGAATCCGATCAATTCCAGCAATGATGGAATACCACGACCGCCCAAAATGAAAATCCAGGCATATGTGCGGACCAGCAAACTGGTCCAGAACGGCACAATTACCAGCACAAGTAGTATAAGTTTATATCGCCGGTTCACTCTCAATGCCAGATAGTAGGCAAGTGGGTACGCCACCAGCAGGCTCAACAGAGTCCCGGCAGGTGCAATTACCAGCGTGTTCTGGAATGCCTTCAGGCGTGAAGGCAGATTTAGGTAGTGTTCAAAGGTAAAACCCCCAGCGTACCCGCCTACCGCCGCGCGTTCGCCAAAACTGAAAACAAGGATAACGATGAGAGGCAAGATCAGCATAAACAGGAACCACAGTGAAGTGGGAGCCAACAAGGCTGCCGTTAGCCAGCGGTCCGATTTGCTTTCTTCTCTCATCGTCATCCGTTATTTAGAATCGCATCAAAATCAGGCAGACTTGAAGCGAGCCATTACCTCGGCCCGGATTGGGTCGGTCAATGTCTGCGCCGCGCCAAATTCGAGACCGTTCATCAGGTTTTCAGCAGGGTGCAGAATAGGATCACTGCCTAAGGAAGCAGGCTGCAATGCAATAGCACGAGAATCGGTTGGCGCATAGCCATGAACCAATGCCTCGCGGGCCTGGATATACGGGTCCTGCATGAAGTTGATGAAGGCATAGGCGGCATTCAGGTGCGGCGCATCCTTGGGTATGGCGTAAAAATCGGTCCAAATTTCTCCGCCATCGGTAGCGACCACATATTCCATTTCCGGCAGATCATTTTTGAGTTGGGTGGCGTCACCGTTCCAGCTGATAGACATCCATCCGTCACCGCTGCGCATACCAGGTTGGTAGTCAGACGTAATTGCAAAGAGATGGGGCTTTGACTTAATCAGCAGTGCTTCGGCCTCGGCCAGTTCATTGGCGTCGATGGAGTTGAACGAATAACCCAGAGCACACAATGCGGCACCGATGGTGGTCAACTGGTAGTCGTGCACGATAGTATGCCCAGACCCAGCGCCCATGGTTACTTCAAAGAACTCCTTCCAGGATTTCGGGCCACTCTTGATTTTTTTGGTATTGACGATAAATCCTGTGGTACCCCAGTTCTTTGGCACGGCATATACCTTGCCGTTTATTGTGGCGGGTCCAGCAAATTTTGGATTGTTGGACGCCGCGTCATAATTTGGTATCTGGGATAGGTCGAGTTCCTGGATCAGGTCAAGCGCAACATAATTCGACAGGGTATAGTTGGTCGGCACAAAAACATCCCAACCGGTAGCGCCTGCCTGTAACTTGGCGAGCATTTCTTCATTTGATCCAAATGCATTTACCTGAATATTCACCCCTGTCAATTCGGTGAATTCATCAAGATTGACCTGGTTGTGGTAATTCGGCCAGGTAGAAAATATAAGCCGATCACCAAGTTCGCCGAAGGCATGGGCTTTGCCTGGCCACAGCGAAGGTATCGCCGTTCCCATAACGGCCATAGCCGTACCCAGGCCTGTTACTCCCAGGAAATGTCTACGCGTTATCGAGCCTTTCTGATAACGATGAAATTCATGCATGAATTTCTTCGCACTTATTGGTTTATTATCATCATTACTTTTACTCATTTCTTTCCCCTCGTTGCAATCGATCCGCTATTTTAATAAAGATTGTGACTGACGGATTTACAGTACAATCTTATGCATCTCCAAGCACAAGCGCTGCTTCGGGCCTCCAACTTATGGCGACTTCGTCACCTGGAGCAAAGCTTCTATTGATGCTTTCAATGGATTTTGGAGATAACACCAGTACATCACCGTATCCTTTGGTAGCTATCAGATATTCGGAGTGTTCACCCAGAAATATCCTGTTCATCACCTGTCCCTGTATGACGATGTTAGTACAATCGGTCGTTTCATCTGCGGCAGTGATAGAGACCATTTCAGGACGGACGGCTACACTGGCTTTGCTGCCATTTGCCAGGGGTGGTACCCCCTTCGGCTGCACGCCAACCAGAACCTGGCCGGATTCAGATTTAACAGTGACGTTCGAACCCTCAACGTCGACTACCGTGCCATTGAAAAAATTTGTCTTGCCAACAAAATCGGCCACATATCGGTTAATCGGTTCATCGTATAGTTCACGAGGGCTTCCGGACTGAATAATTTTTCCTTCAAGCATGATGCAGATGCGGTCGCTCATCGAAAGCGCTTCCTCCTGATCGTGCGTGACCAGTATAAAAGTAATGCCTACGTCTCGCTGTAAGGTTTGCAACTCAATCTGCATTTCGCGACGAAGTTTGCGATCCAGTGCCGCCAGGGGTTCATCAAGCAACAAACAGGTCGGATGGTTGATGAGTGCGCGAGCCAGGGCTACTCTTTGCTGCTGCCCACCGGATAATTCCCAAACTCTACGCTTGCCATAACCACTCAGTCGCACCATTTCCAGGGTTTCATCGACCCTCTTGAATATTTCCTGATTGCCCGGTTTCGGGTTTCGCTGCCGTAAGCCATAGGCGATATTATCCATAACATCCATATGTGGGAACAGGGCATATTGCTGGAACACCATATTCACTGGTCTTTTATGCGAAGGAACTCCGACTACAGAATTGCCGCCAATAAAAACATCACCTTCGGTGGGCTGATCAAACCCGGCAATCAATCGCAATGAAGTTGTTTTACCGCAGCCGGAAGGGCCCAGGAAACTGAAGAAGGATCCGCGTTTGACAGTCAGCGATACGTCATCGACAGCCACGACGTCCCCAAAACGTTTCGTAACTCCCCGAAATTCGATATCGATCTCTCGAGAATCACTGGATTGATTGGACAATTCGACCCTCCGACAAGCGCATATTCCCCTCTAGATAATTTATTTTTGAGTTTTCCAGATTAAATATACTACCATGCAAATCAGGTAAATGTATACTATTAGTCCGATTTAGGGTATATACAATTAAATCGAAAAATAAGTGTAAATTGGTTACTTTGCTTTTAAGGAGGGAATATTGTAGTGGCAAATCACCCCGGGCGGACAAAAAAAAATAACTTGGGAAACGCTACCCGAATATCTCTGCTATCCCAATGTATCGATGCTATTGGTACCGAGAAATTTCCAAACAGCCTGGCCGGTGCTCTCAAATCGATTACTGATTTCGATTATTTGGTCTCCTTCGCGTATTATCGAAATAAAAAACCTATCTGTTTGTGTCACACATTTTCACCCGCTGAACGTGTAGTGTTTGTCGATGATTATCTGAAAGGGCCTTATTTACTCGATCCGTTTTTTAAAGCATGCGACCGTAGGGTGGATACTGGATTATATCGGTTGCGGGATATCGCGCCCGATCGTTTTTATCAAAGCGAATATTATCGCTCGTACTACGTGCAGACAGGGCTCGCCGAGGAAATTTGTTATACCGTCTATCTCATGAATGGCGTCGCGGTCGTTATTTCATTGATGCGCTCGGGTAATAGTTCACGGTTTACGGCAAAGGAATTTCGATTGCTGGAGAGCGTTGTTCCCGTTGTAGATAGTTTGGCGCAGCGCCACTGGAAAGACGTACACCATAAGTTTGAAACCGAACCTTCGGGGCTGGAAACGGGGGGGAACGGCTCAATAATCGAAAATGCGGTTAGTGCTCTTTTAACTCCACGAATTACACCGAGAGAAACCCAGGTGGTTGCGCAGGTTCTCGAAGGGCATTCCTCGGACGCGATCGCCAAAAGCCTTGGAATTTCAGTAGGCACGGTACGAATCCACCGACGAAATATTTACGCAAAACTACAAATATCGTCGCAGCAGGAGCTTTTCTCGATCTTTTTTCAGAAAATTAAAACGGTGTGTGATTAGCAAAGGTGCTCGTCAATGCCTGCATCGTGACGGTACATTTTTGTTGGCGAGCAGCCAATGAAGTTAGTGATAAAGAGCAGGCGGATATACATAGACATATACGATTAACATTAAAACGGAGAGAGAAACATGCCTAACGATACTAAAACCAGTGGCGCCCAAACAGATAATCGACCGGGTCGACTGGCGGGCAAGATTGCGGTAATCACAGGTGGTGCTGCGGGAATAGGGCGAGCTACTTCTTTAAACTTTGCCCGTGAAGGAGCCGCTGTCGCCATATTGGACATCCAGAAAGAGGCTGGTGAAGAGGTCGTAGAGGTAATCCGGCAAAACGGCGGTACTGCTGAATTTATCGAAACGGATGTTTCCGACGCCATACAGGTGGACGCCGCATTTGACAGGGTTGTCGAAACTTTCGGGGTTTACAACATACTATTTAATCACGCCGGTACCATTACGGTGAAGCCTTTGCACGAATCGACCGAAGAAGATTACGATCGTTTGATGGATATCAATGTGCGATCGGCCTTTCTGGTGTGTCGTCGTGCAGTGAAAGAGATGAGCGACAATGGCGGCGGTTCGATCGTCATAACGGCGTCGATTGCATCTGAACTGGGATATGCGCTCGAGTCGCTATACTGCATGACCAAGGGCGCGGTGCTACAGCTCGCACGCGCTATTTCTGTCGAGTATCGAAATCAGGGAATTCGCTGTAACGCGGTTTGTCCTGGGTTTGTCAAAACAGCACATGGTCTGCGGGAAATCAGCGAACTGGATGTCGCCGGGCAGACCTGGGAGGAAGGAGCACTCGCCGAAGCCCAGGGTCGTATCTGCGAACCGGAAGAAGTTGCCTCAGCGGTCGTGTTTCTAGCCTCGGATGAAGCCAGTTTTATTACGGGTAACGCGCTATACGTTGACAATGGCTGGTACGCGAAAGGATAGGGTAAAATTGGCTATCTCCCGGCAATTGAAAAAAATGATAGTGTGACCACAGCTGAGAACGCGATATGAATATCGATTCAAAAGTCATTCGACTCGAACCTGACGGCCCTGCCGATACTGGCATGGAAGAAATGCGGCTAGACCCGGCGGACTTCCAGTCCGAACTACCCCGGCAACACCTGCACGTCTACTATGAAAACCAAGCGCTTGGGCTGAGCGTGGGCGTTTGGGATACCACTTCGATGCAAGAGGCATTTGGCCCCTACCCCGGCGATGAGTTTATGTGGGTTCTTGAAGGGCAGGTAAGTATGGTCGACGGCGATGGAAAGGAAACCCTGGTCAAACAGGGCGATACTTTTTGTATTCGCAATGCCATTCCTGTCAGTTGGAAGCAAGTAGGGTTCCTGCGTAAGTTTTATATGACTTATGCCGATCCGAAAGTATCAACCCCGGAAATCTCATCGGCCGATGGCGGTGTCAAGGTGCTAGACCCGCTAGCACTGGAAAGCAGCATGAGAAAACTGGATGCTACCAACCCTTTTGTCATCGGGGCTGGGGCACCACTTCAGCGCGATCACGTTATATTCACCAACGATGCTGGAAATATGTTTGTGGGAATGTGGGACAGCACCCCATTTGAGAGCGAGATGAAACCGTTTCCGTGCCATGAACTCGTACAGTTGCTTGAAGGTGAAGTAACGATCACACAAGTAGAGGGCCTGACACACCTGTTCAGGGCAGGGGACGCGTTCTTCATACCTATGGGCACTGTTTGCAGCTGGAAAACAACTGGTTATATAAAGAAGTTCTATTCCACTGTCGTGCCGGTTACCGACGAGGCGAGCTAGAGTAAAACCGACTAAGAAAGTAAGGAGAGAATGGTGAACAAGATCGGTACGCTCGAAAGTGTTTGGCGCTATCCCGTGAAAAGCATGCGGGGAGAGGAAATCGACGATGTGTTTGTCGCCTACACGGGGCTTATGGGGGACCGTATCTACGCGATATCATCGTCTCATGCCACCCCTGAATTCCCCTGGCACACCAATCGTGAGCAAGAGGAATTCGTGCTCTACAGTGCACGGTATAAAAACCAGCAATCCACGCTGAAGCCGGTGGCTATGGAAGCTGCTCTCAGGGAATTGCTCAACCCACCGTATCCACAGGAAAATGCCTTTGCCCTGGAAATTCAAACGCCCGCTGGTGAAACCCTGGATATTCAGGATCCTGCATTTCTCGAAAGCCTGCGCGATAAATCAGACGGGGAGTTGTCCCTGCACTTTACCCAGAAGAACGCGGTAGATTGTCGACCGCTTTCACTGTTTTCACATCAGACTCTGGCTCAACTAGGGCGTGAAACCGGGATGGGCCTGGATAAACGCCGCTTCCGGGCGAATTTTTATGTGGACTGGATTTCAGCGCTTGGGTTTTACGAAAACGAACTCGTCAATCGAAGGTTAAAGGTTGGCGAGCGCCTCGAAATTATGATTCTCGAACTAGATCTACGGTGTAAATCAATTACCATCGATCCGGAGACGGCCGAGACGCAACCCCGACTATTGAAACATATCGCCAGAAAATATGACGGTTTTGCCGGTGTATACGCCGCTGTACTCCAGGAAGGCACGGTAAAGACCGGTGACGAAATCTACCTGTTTGACTAACCCGGGGAGACTATGAACCGATTAAAACCGCTTCCCGCTTGTGACATCGCGAACTTTCGGGCGACACTGGACGGTATCGAATACCAGGTTGACTATCAAGCAGGCGAGGTTCTACTAGATTGCATGCTTGATGCCGGCCTGGACCCCGCTTTCCAGTGTCAGGATGGGCACTGTGGATCCTGTATGGTGGTAATTAAAGGTGGCGAGGTAGAAATGCGAAAGAATAATGTGCTCTCCCAGCGCGATCTCGACAAGGGCTACGTCTTACTATGCCAGTCCGTTCCGCTAACGGATGCGGTATGGGTGGATTGCGACGAATGATTCCACTCAAGCGCTTTAATAATTTGATATATCGGAGGGTCACTCCTGAAATGGGCAAGCCTTACAGGGAAACCACCGATATAGGAATACTGCCGTAGGTAAAATGAGTCCAATGGAGATATACATGAACGTACTGGTTGTTATTTGTCACCCGCGACGGGATTCACTAACCGGTGTCCTGGCCGACGCCTTCATCGAAGGTCTCAAACAATCTGGGCATGACGTCGAAATTGCCGATCTTCATGCGGAGAATTTTGATCCCAGGATGCCGCTTGCCGATGAGCCGGACTACGGCGATCCTGACAAGATCTACAGCGAAGAAGTTCGAAGTGAAATGGTTAGAATTGAACGCAACGATGCCATTGCCATGTTCTTTCCAATTTGGTGGTGGTCGGCGCCAGCAATGCTCAAAGGCTGGATCGACAGGGTCTGGAATTATGGTTGGGCTTACGGTTGGGGCGATACCAAAGCTCACATACCCCTGGACAAAGCCTTGATAGTCGCATTGGGCGGTTCGCCCCATGAAGATTTCACCAGTGGTGGTTATGACAAGCTCCTCGATCGCCAAATGCGGCTCGGTTTGATGGAATATTGCGGCATAGATGACGTCAAGCTTGAAATCATTACCGACACGCTTAACGAGAATGCACCGTTCGACTCGATGATTAAGCGAGCACACGAACTTGGCAGCCAGTTCGCTGAGTGAGCAACTTTCCGAGGTTCCTTAAATAGACAAATCAGGAAAACCAAAATAATAAAATCGTTTCAGTTGTGATAGTTGGTATCTGAACTTACAGACAGTGCTGGGTTTAGCCGAAGCTGATTGACCGATTTTACCAAGCAGCGGCCATTCGAGAGACCCGAAATAGTTCCCCTCGGAAGGCTAAAAATGTTAAGGCTTGTCCGACACCTGCCCGCTGATCCTCATGTCATTCTGCAGTGCATTGCTATGTGGGCTGGCATCCGACAACCCTTAACAGGAGTCGACATGCGAGAATCAATCTGTGAAATATTTCTTATGAGCAGTAGAATAGGGAAAAATTATGAACGCGTGGAGTAAAACTATGTCACTAAATACAATATCTGAAACAGCTATATCAGCACTCGAGGAAGCGATATCAGTCAATCTATCCAAAAGTGAGCGAGAAAAAATCTTACAAATTCTTCAGCATGCAATGGTCGATACAATTGAACAGGCGACAGAATCTCACCGAGAGAAGGTAGTTATGTGTTGTGGCCCAGAAGCTGATTTGGCACACAAGATGACTGAGGAAATGAGTCTCACAAAGAAAGCATTAATTGCCAATTTAAGCGCGTTGCGATAAGGCTCTCCTAAACTCTCGTCTGGTTAATGCCGTTCTCTGATATTTATTGAAATTTGACCAATGACTGCATCGGGCAGAGGGTGTGTGAAAACTACTATATAGATATTTGATCTCCCGTGATTGCCTCTCAGGCTTCAGGCAATCAACTCTAAGCGGCTTTCATTTTCTCTGGGTTTTATTGCGCAAGAAAAACCGCAATGGTTAAATCGCAGTAGATTCGGGCATATCCAGCGTATTTTATGAAGATAAGGCCATGGGCCTCATGCCTTCATGGTCACACACGGGGTGACCCCGGTTCGCTGCCGGTTCGAAACTGACCCCGGTTCGAAAGTGCGTGACTGTTATCAAATTATTTTGCATTAAGTATTATTAATCCCTGGTTTTCACTCCGCTCTAAAACATCACATTTTACTGTACCCTGGGAGCTTCATCAGAAAGGTCATTTTCCATGGGCTTGGCACAGGATGGCTTAAAACCGAAGGGACGTAAAAGGGGACGGAGGGAATGGCACTGCCTTAAGCCTAACACACTGTAAATATTAAGTTTATCAAGGTTCATTATATATTTTCCTTTACTTTGGTTTTACAGGATGGCCATTTTTCCTGATGGCATTTCGTAATTCATTTCTTGGTTTAGTCAGTAGAG
>CAZJEJ010000088.1:0-7709 GCA_964544945.1 uncultured Gammaproteobacteria bacterium
AACAGAAAGACATTAGTTACTGGTATTCAAAGGTTTTGGTTTCCAGTACCGAACGGTCATCATCAAGAACATTGACAGTCCAGGTACCAGTCCAGCTGGGAAGCAGGGTTTTGCTGGTCCATACACGCCAGCGAGCACCATTAACTTCGAATGTTTTTTCGAACATGACCTTACCGTCATACATCCACTGGTGCGTAACCGTTTGACCTTCCAGGTCTGATAACTCAGTAAAAAACGAAACCGAATTATAAGACTCGGCACTGAGGCTATCCACGCTAAGTACTGGTTCGCGGTCTTCGATACCAACGGTAAATGATGCGCGTTTGACACTACCAGCCAGGGCACTGCTGGCAATAGACAGCGTTACAGTAAGCAGTATGAAATTAAGAGTGTGACGCATGATGATCTCCATGAATTGTAATACGGTGAACTATAACAATAAATCAGTGGTAATGCAGTCTCCCTGTACCTGACAAACTGCGTAATTTTTTCGCATAGTCGCAGAGTTAATTCCCCAGGCGACACCCGGTCGCGAGGCTTTAATGAGACATTGAGGAGCCTCCGATTCAGCTATTAGATTTCACTCGTTTCAACAGGGAGATCATGGCGCTGGAACTGAGCGACAGGGTTCGGTTTTTGCGCGTCACAATGCCAAGCGATCGTTTAATATCGAGACCGCTTAATTGCCTGCCTACAATCGAGTGATCCAGCATACTGATCGGTAGCATACTCCAGCCCAGATTAGCCGAAACCATCACCTTGATAGTCTCGAGATAATTGGTTTCGAGGATGACCTTCATCCTGTCCTTGCTAGTGATAAAATAGTGATCGATGATTTTACGCGTAAAGGTGCCCGTAGAAGGCAGGATAGCCGGATATTCAAGCAGTTGGTGCCTGTCGATGCTCGCGCATGTTGTCAATGGGTGATCAGGCGCGAGTACTATTTGCAATACATCGATCCAGACCGGCTCAATATTTAGCTTATCTTCCGGGTTCTCCGGCAGGGTGACTATCGCGAGTTCGAGTTCGTTATTGGCAATCGCCACGCAGGCATCTTCTGAATCCATAAAATGTAAATCGAGATCGACTTCTGGGTACTCAATTCTAAAATTACGCAGCACCTGGGGTAGGCGATGTAAACCAACATGATGGCTGGTCGCGAGGCTCAGTGTACCAGTCGGCTTGTCGTGTAACCGCGAGAGACTCGATTTATAAACCTTTAATTCGTTCAATATACGTTCTGCGTGGGGCAAAAAGGCCTCGCCACTCGGGGTCAGAATACTCTTTTTTCCGATACGGTCGAAAAGACTGGTTTTCATTTGATCTTCCAGTTGCCGAATACGTTTGCTCACCGCAGGCTGGGTAATGTGTAATCGTTCTGCCGCAAGTGAGAATGACTGTAATTCGGCGATAGCAAGGAAAGCAGAGATTTGCGATGTTTGCATAACAATAAGTTATCAATTTGATGAAAATTATGAATTAGAGTTATTTTACAAAGCAGCGTAGAATTTTAGCAAGCTTTTTTATGGGCCTAAATATGCCTGCACAAACCCTGTACGATAAAATCTGGACGGCGCACGAAGTGCGACGCGATGCGGATGGCACGGCGTTGTTATATATCGACCGTCATCTGGTGCATGAAGTCACGTCTCCTCAGGCCTTCGATGGTTTGCAAATGGCCGATCGAGGGTTGTGGCGTAAGGAATCTATCCTCGCTGTTCCCGATCACAATATACCGACCAAAGACCTGGAAAACGGAATTACCGACGAGGTTTCGCGACTACAGGTAGAAACGCTCGATCAGAATTGCGACAGGTATGGCCTGGTTGAATTCAAGATGGGAGATTCGCGCCAGGGCATCGTTCACGTGATCGGTCCCGAGCAAGGCGCAACCTTACCCGGCATGACGGTAGTTTGCGGTGATTCGCACACCACCACGCACGGTGCGTTTGGTGCGCTCGCATTTGGTATCGGCACCTCCGAGGTCGAGCACGTCATGGCGACCCAGTGTCTGATCCAAAGCAAATCAAAGAATATGCGCGTCACTATCGATGGCCCCGTTGCCGACAGTATTAGCGCCAAGGATATTGTACTCAGGATTATCGCCGAAATTGGCACCGCGGGAGGTACCGGGCACACCATCGAATTTGCTGGAGAAGCGATTACCAGCCTGTCGATGGAAGGTCGCATGACCCTGTGTAACATGACCATCGAAGCGGGTGCCCGCGCGGGGCTTGTCGCCTGCGATCAAACCACAATCGACTATATCAGAGGTCGGCCGTTCTCCCCGAGTGGTGAAAACTGGGACAGAGCGGTTGCCTACTGGAAAACCCTGCATTCCGATCAGGATGCAGGGTTTGATCGCGAGGTTCATATAGCGGGTGCATCGATCGAGCCGCAAATCACCTGGGGTACTTCGCCCGAAATGGTGATAGCAGCCAACGATAATATTCCGGATCCGGCAGCAGAGCCCGACGAAATCAAATCGAGAGGGATGCAGGAAGCACTCACCTATATGGGACTGCAGGCGAATTTGCCGATTAACGAGGTGAAGCTGGATATAATATTCATAGGTTCCTGTACCAACTCGCGTATCGAAGATTTACGCGCGGCTGCTCAGGTCGCCAAAGGACGCAAGGTGGCCGATAATATCAAACTCGCGATGGTGGTTCCGGGCTCCAGGCTAGTGAAGCAGCAGGCCGAAGCCGAAGGTCTGGATAGCATTTTTATCCAGGCTGGATTCGAATGGCGCGAACCGGGCTGCTCCATGTGTCTGGCGATGAACGATGACCACCTCGAACCTGGTGAGCGCTGCGCATCGACCTCAAACCGAAATTTTGAAGGAAGACAGGGGCAGGGTGGACGCACTCACCTGGTATCCCCTGCAATGGCCGCGGCCGCCGCGGTGAAGGGTCACTTTATAGATGTGCGCGACCTCGATGTGCTACTCCTTCAATGATATTTCATTGAAGGAGTAGCAGATTCCCTGGAGAAATAACATGGATAAATTTCAAAAATTTACCGGCATAGTCGCCGGTATCGACCGCCCGAACATCGACACCGATGCTATTATTCCGAAGCAGTATTTAAAGTCGATCAAACGTTCTGGCTTTGGCCCCAATTTGTTTGACGACTGGCGCTACCTCGATCCGGGTGAGCCAGGAAAGAGCAATTCAGAGAGACGTGTGAATCCTGATTTCGTGCTCAACCAAACGCCATTCAAGCACGCCCAAATTTTACTGGCTCGTGAGAATTTCGCCTGTGGCTCTTCGCGCGAGCACGCGGTATGGGCTTTGATGGATTTTGGCATCAAGGTCGTCATAGCGCCGAGTTTTGCCGATATTTTTTATAATAACAGTTTCAAAAATGGCCTCTTACCAATTCCGCTAGCTACCAAACTAGTCGATCAACTGTTCGAAGAACTAGGGGAGAATTCGGATTACCAGCTGGGAATAGACCTGGAAACTCAGCTTGTGACAAACGCCTCCGGGGTTCAAATGCCTTTCGAAATAGATGAATTCCGAAAATATTGCCTACTCAATGGTTTCGATGATATCGGTCTGACGATGCAGCATGCTGATCGAATTAGGGCATTCGAGGAACAATATTACCAACAGTATCCATGGCTCGGGAGTAACTGATCTATGAGCGTAAAAATTGCAATATTACCCGGCGACGGTATCGGTTCTGAAATTGTTGCCGAAGCCACCAAATTGCTGCAATGCCTGAAACAGGATTTCGGATTCGAAGCGGAGCTGGAAAGCGCAGCAATCGGTGGTGCCGGGTATGACCAGTGCGGGCAACCACTTCCAGATTCAACCCTGGCGCTTTGCAAACAGGCAGACGCGATATTGATGGGCTCGGTCGGGGGTCCGCAGTACGATTCGCTTGATCGTGAATTAAGACCGGAGCGTGGCTTGCTCCAGTTACGCGCGGCACTGGAATTTTTTTCAAACCTGCGACCAGCGATATTATATCCGCAACTTGCAAATGCTTCGAGTCTAAAGCCTGAACTTGTTTCGGGGCTTAACATTCTGATCGTACGCGAATTGACGGGCGGCATTTACTTCGGTGAGCCGCGTGGTATTCGTGAACTGGAAAACGGTGAACGCGAAGGATTCAATACACTGGTCTATGCGGAACACGAAGTTGACCGTATTGCTCGCTCGGCATTCGACATTGCGATGCTACGTAACAAAAAGCTCTGCTCGGTCGACAAGTCGAACGTACTCGAGGTTTCCGAGCTGTGGCGTGACGTGGTCAATGACACGGCACGCGATTACCCGGAAGTGGAACTATCCCATATGTATGTCGACAACGCCTCGATGCAGCTGGTTCGTGCTCCAAAACAATTCGACGTGATTGTCACGTCAAATATGTTTGGCGATATCCTCTCGGATACTGCGGCCATGCTGACTGGCTCTATCGGAATGTTACCTTCGGCCTCGTTGGACAAGGATGGCAAAGGGCTATACGAACCGGTACATGGATCGGCACCTGATATAGCCGGAAAAAATATTGCTAACCCGCTGGCGACAATATTATCCGTGGCAATGATGCTGCGATTCAGTATGAAGGAAACCAGGCTCGCAGATCTGATCGATACTGCAGTCGGCAACGTACTGAACCAGGGATTTCGAACCGCCGACATCGCTGACGGTAGTAATAGTGTAGGTACCGCAGAAATGGGAAAAGCTGTCATCGCCGCGCTTCGTGCACTGGGCGAATCCTGAAATCAATTAGATTACATACGAGTAGATAATGAAACGCGTGGGTTTTGTCGGATGGCGCGGCATGGTGGGTTCAGTACTGATGCAGCGCATGATTGAAGAAAACGATTTCGCCAACATTGCTGAGCCGGTATTTTTCACCACTTCGCAAGTTGGACAGTCAGGTCCGGAAATAGGAAAGGAAATTCCGACACTTAAGGATGCGAGCGATCTTGGAAGCCTCCAGTCGATGGACGTTATCGTCACTTGCCAGGGCGGCGACTTTACCAATCGTGTTTATACCGATTTGCGCCGAAGTGGGTGGGATGGGTTCTGGATAGATGCCGCCTCGACGCTACGTATGCACGAGCATACGGTGATCATTCTTGACCCGGTCAATCGCTCGGTCATTGATAGCGCGCTCGCTGCCGGTAAAAAGGATTTTATCGGTGGTAATTGCACCGTGAGTCTGATGATGCTCGGTATGGCGGGATTATTCGAGCAAGACCTGATCGACTGGATCAGTGTGATGACTTACCAGGCTGCTTCGGGTGGTGGCGCCCGGCACATGCGCGAGCTAATTGCACAGATGGGCAGTATTTATGCCAGTGTCGGCAGTCTGATCGATGATCCGGGATCGGCAATCCTTGAGATCGATCAATTAGTCACGCAACACTTGCGTTCGCCGGATTGTCCCTGTGATCAATTTGGCGTACCCCTGGCTGGCAGCTTGATTCCCTGGATCGATACGCAACTGGACAATGGCCAAAGCAGGGAAGAATGGAAAGGCGGTGCTGAAGCGAACAAGATTTTAGATCGCGGCGGTGATTTAATTCCTGTCGATGGTATTTGCGTGCGCGTGGGCGCGATGCGTTCACATTCCCAGGCCCTGACGGTGAAACTAAAAAAGAATGTGCCACTCGATGAAATTCACCAGATACTGGCTGAGGCCAACGAATGGGTCAGGGTGCTGCCTAACGATCGTCAGATTTCAGTAGAACAATTGTCACCAGCAGCGGTTACCGGCTCGCTGAATATTCCGGTGGGTCGATTGCGAAAGATGAATATGGGGAATGAATACCTTTCCGCCTTTACCGTGGGAGACCAGTTACTCTGGGGTGCTGCCGAACCATTACGACGCATGCTGAATATTTTGTTGAGGATGTATTAGGCTAATAAATACCGGTTTACAGTCTTTTTCGGCTAATATTCTGCTAAATGTCGCTATCAGTGCTTTGATAACTTGAGCACAAATAGGCGGTATTTCGGGCAAAATGTTCGGCTTGCGGGCAACCAAATTTAACGGTGCCCGGCCGGAAGGCTGTGGGGAACCATCAAACGCATCGATCGTATGTGAGAATGGGTTACATTTTTTAGTAATAATATCTATTGTAATCAATCAGTTAGCTGTGCTATAAACCATAGTTGACAGGCACCCGATCGGCCTTGCTCAAACCTGCATTGGGTGACTTTTACCCAGGCTGGGTATTTATGGGTAATTAATTACTGAAATTAAAAGATATTTTGCTAAAATCTTTTTTATAATCTATAGTTACAGTCACTTGTGAATGTGCTTTCTTTAAAGTAAATTCTCTAACTGGTGAGATAGGTGCATGGAATTTGAGCACTTTAATAAAAAATACGATTAGGGAGATTAGGAGACTACAACGTGCGTAATCTGGGACCTATAATAACATTCTGCCTCGCAGGCATTGCGCTGCCATCGAATAGTTTTGCCCTGGGTCTGGGCGAAATTGAAGTTAATTCTTTCTTGAACCAGCCGCTAAAGGCTGAAATTGAAGTGATTTCAGAACGGGCTGGTGAAATTGACGATTTGCTCGTTAGCCTCGCAACCCGAGACGCCTTTACCCGAGCGGGACTCTCACGCCCTGGTCACTTATCCGAACTGCGATTTGCGGTGAAAAAAAATGAAGAAGGTGACGAAGCGGTCATTTTGATTACAACCAAGTCGGCAATAAAGGAACCTTTCCTAAACTTTCTGGTGGAGGCTGACTGGTCCAAAGGTCGATTATTGAAGGAATTTACCGTATTGCTCGACCCCCCTTTTTACGCCGATAGTGCAGCGCCGGCAGAGTCCAGTCCCCCCATAGAGGTTGAACCCGTAGCAGAGGCACCGATAGCCAGTGAAAGTATCGATTCCTCCAGCATTATTAGTGATCAGCAAATTGCCACAGAGCCAATCGCTACTGTAAAACCTGTGGCGATTTCTCAGCCGATAGCGATTTCTGATACCGACCAGCCAGACCAGTCCGGTACCCCACAAGGTGAAGATGAATACGTCGACGAGGATGTGGAAATTACTTTCGACGGTGAGATACAAATTCGTAAGGGTGACACTTTGTGGTCACTCGCCGCTCGTTACAGAGATTCAGAGCACAGTATGGACCAGGTAATGCTGGCTTTGAAACGCTCCAACCCGGAAGCGTTTGGCAACGATAATATTAATTATTTGAAAATCGGCGGAGTACTTAGAGCGCCTGACGCTGATGAACTGAATTTGCTGAGTAAGCAGCAGGCTTATGCGCAGGTACTGGTGCAAAATGGCCTGTGGGATGACTATGTCGCACGCGTAACCGGAACGACTTCTGCTGCAATGGTCGAGGATGACGGCAGCACAGGTACCACCGATAGCAGCACGATGGATCAGGCTGATCTGAGCCTGTTAGCGCCTGGAGACGGTGACTCTGATGTGGCTGGGCAACAAAGCGATGGAGAGGATGCAAATGAGTTGATGAAACAACTCGCGTTCGCAGAAGAGGAATTAGAAGCTTCACGAGTTGAAAACCTGGATCTTGAATCTAATATTGCCGATCTCGAAGCCAGGTTAAGCAAGTTCGAAGAATTGCAAAAAATGATCGAAATCGAGGATGACAGTCTGGCTCAATTGCAGGCTAACCAGGCCGAAGAACAGGCTATTAGCGAGGAAACCGAAGCGCAGGAGGACATGGAGTTTACCGATGAGGAGTTGCTGCAAGATTT
>CAZJEJ010000088.1:7809-9596 GCA_964544945.1 uncultured Gammaproteobacteria bacterium
CTCGAAATTCTTCCGACAATGGGCAGCATTATGCAGGATCCGACAATCCTCGGTGTCGTGGGCGGTATTGTCATCATGGTGGTTGTTTTGATTCTGTACAGGCGCAGGAAGCTTAGTTCAGACGATAACGACGAGGGGTTCGGAATAACCGCCAGCGATGCCGACGGAGATGATTACGAAGATGATTTGACACCTGTTGGTTTAGTGGAAGGTGATAAGGGTGAAGAAGAAACCAACATTAAAATCCCCAGCGAAGAAGATCTGATTGAGCCCGTTGCAGAGGAAGAGCAACAACAAGATGATTTCATGGCGACATCGATATTAACCAAAGCCGATGTAGAGGAGATTTCGGCAGAGGTCGAATCTATCCCAGAACAGGATGAAGTTCTGGATGAGGTGGATGTATACCTGGCTTATGGTTTATACGACAATGCCGAAGAACTGCTCACGCAGAATTTGGAGAGTAACCCAGATCGTGCGGACTATCGATCCAAGATACTCGATACTTATTACGCGACCAGAAATGTGGACGAATTTGTCAAACAGGCCGAAAATTTGAAATCGATGGGTGATGTGGCGGACCGCTACTGGGACCGCGTACAGGTGATGGGTTACGAACTGGCACCTGGTAATGACTTATTCTCAGGCGGTAAAGACAGTACGCTCTCACCCGCTGATCTCGGTGTATCCAAACCCGAGGTAGCAGATTTTGATATAGGGGCAGAGGAAGACGAAACCAATTTTTCTATCACGGATTTTAACCTGGGGGAAGAGGAAGACGATTTTTCTGATACGCAGGCAATGGGGAATCATCGTGCTGGCGTCGAACTGGACGATGAAGATGATACTAATGTTCGTGCTGAAGCCGAATCATCTGGCCTGGACGATTTGGAATTCGCCTTCGATGGCGGAGATGACGCAGGTGCCGACGAGGTAGCTGAGGCCGATAGCATGGATTTCGAATTACCCGATGAAATGGATTTGGGTAAAAGTGATGGACCAGGCCAGGTCGACGAAGTGCTCGAAGCGACCGCATTGGTCGATGTGCCGGATGACTTGTTAGATTTAACCGATCTCGGTGATCTGGACGAAGACGAAGTGGTTAGCGAAGCAGATTCTGCAACGGTCGATGCCGAAGCCACAGAGTCGACTGCCGTTCTCGGGACAGTCGACTTTCCAAATGAAGCCCTCGACGAACCCGATATTCTCGAGCTAACGGCAGAACATAATATAGAAGCAACGGCCATCGTCGATACCGTCGATTTTCCAGCGGCGGTAGATGATATCGACCTGGGTCTTGATGATACCTCGGAGCACCCTCGAATTGAGGCAGCCGACGATGAGTTAAAAATGGATCTGGGCGATGATGATTTCGGTGCCGATGATGAAGACGTATTATCTTTAGATATTGACGATTCATTGGCAATGGACATTGATTCGGATATGGATAGTGATGATTCTAAAACTCAAACCTTTGCCCCGGGGGATTTTGACGACCCGGAGAAAGAGGCCGATATCGAAGGGGTCGATATTGACGATATCTCGGGCTTGATGTTGCCCGATGATGTCGACGAAGTTTCAACCAAACTCGATCTGGCCCGTGCCTTTATCGACATGGGCGATGCCGAGGGTGCCCGCAGTAGCCTGAACGAAGTTATGGCTGAAGGTAACGATGAACAAAAAGCCGAAGCGCAGTCTTTGCTTGGGCAGATATAAGACCAGTATTTCAATCTCCTCCCATAAGTAGAAGTATTTTAAGCCTGTTATTTCATATAGCAGGCTTTTTT
>CAZJEJ010000089.1:0-9190 GCA_964544945.1 uncultured Gammaproteobacteria bacterium
CTTGAGGGGGTAGTGGCGAAAGCTGTGCCGGTTCGACTCCGGCCATCGGCACCATTTTTTGAGCGATAGGCGTGAACGTTTTTTTAACAAATGAAGGTCGGACAGAGCTAACAATTTGTCGCAATTATATACTAATTTACAGTATTAAATTACTTTCCTTGACACACAATTCACACAGCAATAGACTCCGCACACCGATAACAAGCACGCCCCCAGAGGCGCTTCGAATTACATGTTAGGTAACTACCTGCCAATACTAATTTTCATGTTTGTAACCCTGATTATGGGGTCTATGTTTATCATGATGGGAAAGATGCTGGGGCCGTCGCGTCCCTATGCAGATAAGAATTCTCCCTACGAATGTGGCTTCGAGGCCTTTGAAGATAGCCGCATGAAATTCGATGTGCGTTACTACCTGGTGGCGATCCTGTTTATCATTTTTGATCTGGAAATTGCATTCATGTTTCCCTGGGCTATAGTGCTCGATCAAATAGGTACTTTCGGCCTGGTTGCCATGGCAGTGTTTTTAGGAGTGCTGACCATCGGCTTTATCTACGAGTGGAAGAAGGGCGGGCTCGAATGGGAATAGAAGGGGTGTTCGAACAGGGCATCGTCACGACTACTGCCGACAAACTGATCAACTGGGCGCGTACCGGCTCGATGTGGCCAATGACATTTGGCCTTGCCTGTTGCGCGATCGAAATGATGGAAACCGGTTCGTCCCGCTATGATCTTGATCGTTTTGGTATCATTTTTCGCCCGAGCCCACGGCAATCGGACGTGATGATTGTGGCCGGAACCCTGACCAATAAAATGGCTCCAGCTTTTCGAAAAGTATATGACCAGATGGCCGAGCCGCGCTGGGTCATCTCGATGGGGTCCTGCGCCAATGGCGGTGGTTATTACTATTACTCCTACTCCGTGGTGCGAGGCTGTGATCGGGTTATACCGGTAGATATTTATGTCCCGGGTTGTCCGCCTACTGCCGAAGCACTTATGTACGGTATTTTGCAGCTGCAAAATAAAATTAAACGCACCAGTACTATTGCCCGATAATATGGCGAAATCTCAACATAGGTTGGTCGATTCATTGCGTGCTGCATTCGGCGACAGACTGGATTCGGTTAGCCTCAATTTCAACGAAGTGACGGTCGAGCTAAGCCCCGAAAGTCTGATCGAAATCGCGACCGAGTTGCGTGACAATGAAGAATTTGCATTCGCCCAGCTGGTTGATTTATGTGGTGTGGATTATTCGCAATTTGGCCAGGTAGAGTGGCAGACCAACGAAGCCAGCCGTGCAGGATTTAGCCGCGGCGTAGATGATGCGACATCGACTGGCCGCCTGCAGTTTGGTGATGAGCTGGAATCGGTAACAGCGCAGGGTAGACGTTTTGCCGCAGTCTCCCAACTGATCTCTTACAGAAATAATAGCCGTTTGCGCTTACGAGTTTACGCGCCGGACGACGATTTCCCGGTGGTGCCGACCCTGACCGAAGTGTGGAATTCAGCCAATTGGTACGAACGCGAAGCATTCGACCTGTTTGGCATCCATTTTACAGGCCACCCCGATCTGCGCCGCATACTGACCGATTATGGTTTCGTAGGCCATCCATTTCGTAAGGATTTTCCGCTCGTTGGCCACGTTGAAATGCGTTACGACCCAGAAAAAGAACGGGTTATTTACGAGCCGGTTAGCATCGAACCCAGGGTGTTGGTGCCACGGGTCAAACGCGATGACAATCGTTATCTCGCTGAGCAGCAAGACGAGGCCCAGGACGATGCCTGAAATTAAAAACTATACGCTCAATTTTGGGCCGCAACACCCGGCAGCACATGGTGTTTTACGGCTGGTACTGGAAATGAATGGCGAAGTCATCGTACGGGCTGACCCACATATAGGCCTGTTACATCGGGGTACCGAGAAACTCGCCGAAACAAAACCCTACAATCAAAATATCGCCTACATGGATCGGCTCGACTATATAGCGATGTTGTGTAATGAACACGGCTATGTGCTGGCGATCGAAAAGTTACTCGGCGTGGATATACCGGAGCGCGCCAAGTATATCCGCGTCATGTTTGACGAAATCACGCGCATTCTCAATCACTTGTTTGGGATTGCAGCCCATGCCCTCGATCTGGGCGCGATGACGGTGTTTCTGTACGCATTTCGTGAACGCGAGGATTTGCTGGATATATACGAGGCGGTATCCGGCGCACGCATGCACGCGAACTATTATCGCCCAGGCGGTGTCGCGCGTGATCTGCCCGATGCGATGCCCCAGTACCAGGAAAGCCGCTGGCGCAGTAAAAAAGAAGCGAATCGTCTAAATGAAAACCGCCAGGGCAGCGTGCTTGATTTTATCGAAGATTTCACGCGGCGTTTTCCTGGCTATGTCGACGAGTACGAAACTCTGTTGACAGACAACCGAATCTGGAAGCAGCGAACCGTCGGTATTGGTGTAGTCTCCGAGGAACGTGCATACCAACTGGGGTTCACCGGACCCATGCTACGCGGTTCGGGGGTCGAATGGGATTTGCGTAAAAAACAGCCCTACGAGGTATACGACAAGATGGATTTCGATATTCCGGTCGGTACCAACGGCGATTGCTACGATCGTTATCTGGTCCGCGTGGAAGAAATGAGGCAGTCGAACCGAATCATCATACAGTGCATCGACTGGCTGAGAAACAATCCGGGCATCGTGATGACCGATAATCATAAGATTGCACCACCGCGCCGGGAAGTAGTCAAAGCCGATATGGAAGGTTTAATCCACCACTTCAAGTTGTTTACCGAAGGATATACCGTGCCAGAAGGTGAAGTTTATACCGCTATCGAACATCCCAAAGGTGAGTTTGGTGTTTACCTGGTATCGGATGGAAGCAACAAGCCGTATCGCGTCAAGATTAGAACAACTGGATTTGCCCATTTATCCAGCATGAATGAAATGGCACAGGGCCATATGCTCGCGGACGTAGTCGCGATTATCGGCACTCAGGACATCGTGTTTGGTGATGTAGATAGATGACGTAGATAAAAAATGGCGATCGAAAAAAAATCAACTGTAGGCGCTTTGACCAACCATACCCGGGACGAAATTGACCGATGGATATCGCGGTTTCCGTCGGATCAAAAACGCTCCGCAATATTGGCGGCTTTGAGTGCCGCACAACACCAGAACCAGGGGTATCTGACCACCGAGCTGATGGATGCCGTGGCCGAGTACCTGGAGCTTGCCACGATACATGTCTACGAGGTGGCCTCGTTCTATTCGATGTTCGAAACCAAACCCGTAGCGCGCAATAATGTCGCGATTTGTACCAACATCAGCTGCATGCTGATGGGTGCCGAAAGTATGGTCGAACACGTCGAGAAAAAGCTGGGCATCAAAATTGGTGAAAGTACCAGCGACGGCCGGATTTACCTCAAATGCGAAGAAGAATGTCTCGCCGCCTGTACCGGTGGTCCGATGATGCAGGTCAACCATGTGTATCACGAAAATTTGACTGCAGAAAAGGTCGATGAAATTCTGGATGGGCTGGAATAAGTATGGCTAACGAAGTCTGTTTTTCAACCCTGAAATACGACCAGCCATGGACCATGGAAAGCTATCTGAAATCGGGTGGTTACCAGGCGCTGAAAAAAATCATTAACGAAAAAACTCCTCCCGAGGATGTGATCGAAGAAGTCAAGGCCTCTGGATTGCGTGGTCGTGGAGGCGCTGGTTTCCCGACCGGGTTGAAATGGAGTTTTATGCCACGGACTTCACCGATACAAAAATACCTGGTTTGTAATTCAGACGAGTCTGAACCGGGTACCTGCAAGGATCGCGATATCCTGCGATTTAACCCGCATGCGCTGGTCGAAGGCATGGTGATAGCTGCTTACGCAATGGGTGCAACCGTGGGCTACAACTACATGCGGGGCGAGTTTATGGACGAACCCTCTATGCGCTTCGAGGCAGCGGTGAAAGAAGCCTACGAAGCGGGCTACCTGGGGAAAAATATCCTCGGTAGCGAAATTGACTTTGATCTGTATGGTGCACTTGGTGCGGGTGCCTACATCTGTGGTGAGGAAACCGCGTTGCTTGAATCCCTCGAAGGAAAGAAAGGGCAGCCGCGTTATAAACCTCCATTTCCTGCCAATTATGGGCTCTATGGAAAACCAACAACGATCAATAATACAGAATCACTATCTTCGGTGCCCGCCATCATGCGTAACGGCGCGCAGTGGTTTGCCGACCTGGGTACTCCTAACAGTGGCGGCGTGAAACTATTTTCTGTCTCGGGCCATATCAACAACCCGGGTAACTTCGAAATCAATATGGGTACGCCTTTCAAGGACTTGCTCGAAATGGCTGGCGGGGTTAAAGATGGACGTAAACTCAAAGCAGTAATTCCAGGCGGTTCGTCGGTGCCGGTATTGCCTGGCGATATAATGATGGATTGCACCATGGATTTCGATTCGATTGCCAAGGCGGGCTCGATGCTCGGATCGGGAGCCGTGATCGTAATGGATGAAACTACCGATATGGTTTTAGCACTGCGTCGAATATCGCGATTCTATTATGCTGAATCCTGCGGGCAGTGCACGCCTTGCCGTGAGGGCACAGGCTGGATATACCGCATGTTGAATCGGATTGTCGATGGCAGCGGACATCCCGAAGACATCGACAGACTAGAGGAAGTTTCGCACAAGATCGAAGGACGCACTATATGCGCGCTGGGCGACGCGGCAGCGATGCCAGTGTGGAGCTTTATCAAGCATTTCCGCCACGAATTTGAATACTACGTCGAGCACAGTCGCTCGATTGTCGATAACGCAGCATAGGGAACCTCTAATCAAGTCATGACCGATCATCTTGGGCACCAAATAATCAATCTCGGCGTTACGAAACTTAGCAATAGCTGTGCTAAAGCTGGCCCCATGAGCGAAGCGATTGCTTTGGGTCTTACTCGCGTTCCGCGCCTTGATCTTGATCATTTTGCATCCCAATATGATTCGCCCAGACCTGATCAGAGATTCCCGAGGTATATTTAATGAGCGATAGCATCACGGTCACGATCAATGGACAGGAAATCCAGGCTGAGCCTGGGCGATTGTTGATCGACGTGGCTGATGAAAATGATATTGTGATTCCTCGCTTTTGCTATCACAGGAAGCTTTCTATCGCGGCCAATTGTCGCATGTGCCTGGTAGAAATCGAGCGTTCACCGAAACCCATGCCTGCCTGCGCCACCCAGGTAGCCGACGGGATGGTAATCAAAACACGCTCACCCGATGCGATAGCCGCGCAAAAATCGACCATGGAATTTCTGCTCATCAACCACCCGCTCGACTGCCCGATTTGCGATCAGGGCGGAGAGTGTGAATTACAGGATGTAGCGATGGGTTTCGGTGAAGGGATTTCGCGGTACAGTGAGCAAAAACGAGTGGTAATGGATAAAAATATCGGCCCGCTGATCGCGACCGATTTTACCCGTTGTATCCACTGTACCCGTTGTGTGCGCTTCGGTGATGAAATTGCCGGACTACCCGAACTGGGTGTTACCGGTCGTGGTGAAAATGTCGAAATTAGCACCTATATTGAAAAGGCTCTTTCGTCTGAATTGTCGGGCAACGTGATCGATATTTGCCCGGTCGGTGCCTTAACCGCCAAACCGTCACGATACACAGCTCGACCCTGGGAGTTGACCCAGCACCCAGGCATAGCAGCGCACGATTGTATCGGCTCGAATATTTATGTTCATACCCGCGGTAACCGGGTGATCCGAGTGGTACCGCGTGAAAACGAATCGATCAACGAAAGCTGGATTTCCGATCGTGATCGTTTCAGCTATACCGCCCTGCATGATGAAACCCGTATCGAGTCACCAATGATGCGTGTTAAAGGAAAGCTTCAACCAGTTGACTGGGAAACAGCTATCAATGCTGCAGCGAAAAAACTATCCGCTACAGCCAATAAAAATGCCGATCAGATCGCCGCGTTAATTAGCCCGCAGGCGACACTGGAAGAACATTATCTGGGACAAAAATTATTACGTGGATTGGGGTCTGCTAACATCGATCATCGTCTCAACCAGATTGATTTTACCTCGCAGGAAAAAGCCGCGGTCATGCCCTGGCTTGGACGCTCACTGGCGTCGGTAGAATCGCTCGATGCGGGTCTGATCGTCGCGGGCAATTTACGCCTCGAACAACCGATTTTATCGCACCGAATACGCAAGGCGGTGATCAACAATGGCGCGAAAGTGTCGTCTCTGTGCCATATTGGCGGGCAATTGAATTATCCGGTACTCGAGGAATTAATCGGTTCGGCCGAGCAATTGCTCAGTGACCTGGGTAGTGTGGTAGTAGCGCTGGCAGAAAAATCAGGCACCGAACTGACCACGCACCTGGGTAATTTACTCGATGGTGCCAGGCCCCGGAAAGAACACCTTGCTATTGCTACCTCCCTGAAGGAGGGCAAAAAATCGGCAGTTATAGTGGGCATACAGGCACTTGGCAGCCCGAACCTGTCGTTGATCCAGGAATTTTGTGAAGCCATTGCGAGTATGAGTGACTCGACACTGGGCTACCTGTCCCCATCCGCGAATACCGCGGGTGCGTGTCTCGCTGGTAGCCTGCCACACCGAGAGGTTGCGGGAACGGCATCGGCGAAAGTGGGAGAAAATACGGCCCAGATTATCGATTCGAAACACAAGGTACTCCTGACCATTGGCCTCAATCCGACGCTGGATATTTATAATGGAGAACAGGGACGAAAACTTTCGGAGAATAATGACTTTGTTATCGCGATTAATACTTATGATAATAAATTCATCCAGGACAAGGCAGACCTGGTGCTACCGCTCGCAGGCTTTGCCGAAACTTCGGGAACCTTCGTCAATGTAGAAGGCCTGTGGCAAAGTTTTAATGGCTGTGTCAAAGCCGCAGGAAAAGCTCGACAGGGATGGAAAATATTGACCGCGCTTGGGCAGGTTTTGCTACCGGGCGAATTTGATTACGCCGATTCGGTGGCAATCAGAGACGAGGTTAAGGAAAAATGTCGCGACCTCGAATTAAATAATATTTGCGGCGTACGCTCAACGGTTGTTAAGTTGCCAGTCAGATCGAGGTCTATCCAGAAGATTTGCGTGACGCCTATTTACGCCAGCGATGATCTGGCGCGATTATCCACAGCCCTGCAGGCAACGCCGATCATGAAACAACAAAGCGCTTTGATAATGAATCGAGCCCTGGCCGAGAAACTCGAACTGGCCGCAGCCGAACAGGTACAGGTCAAACAGGGGCAGGGTACCGCGCTTCTTCCATTACACCTCAGCGATGATATTCCGGCGGGATGTGTTTGTATGCCAGCAGGAATCGAAGCAGTCAGAAATCTGGCTGATGCCTATGGAGAGGTTGAGTTGGAGGTCGTATCGTGATCGAGTACTTGACAGAGTTCTGGTTCTGGTTTCCTGAACCCCTTCGATATACGGTTTACACCGCTATCACGGCACTCATCATCCTGCTGCCACTGTTTATCGTAGTGGCCTACTACACCTATGCAGAGCGCAAAGTGATTGGTTACATGCAATTGCGCAGGGGACCGAATCGTGTAGGACCCAAAGGCCTGTTTCAGCCATTTGCCGATATGCTCAAATTGATGTTTAAGGAAATCATCATCCCGACCAATTCAAATCGCTATCTGTTCATCATAGCGCCGATTATTACCTTCGCACCCTCGATGGCAGCATGGGCAGTAATTCCTTTCAACGATACATTGGTATTTAGCAATATCAACGCCGGGCTACTCTATATTCTGGCGATGACATCGGTAGGTGTATACGGAGTTATCATTGCAGGTTGGGCGTCCAACTCTAAATACGCGCTACTAGGTGCGTTGCGTTCGGCTGCTCAAATCGTCGCCTACGAAATCGCCATGGGATTCGCCCTTGTCGGAGTTCTGATGGCCGGCGGTAGCCTTAACCTGGGTGAAATTGTCGGCGGGCAACAGGGTGGTTGGAGCAACTGGTTTTTTATCTGGCTGTTTCCCCTGTTCATGGTTTATTTTATCTCGGGCGTGGCCGAAACCAATCGGGCACCGTTCGATGTGGCCGAAGGGGAATCGGAAATCGTTGCTGGCTTTCACGTGGATTACTCGGGCATGACGTTCGCGGTATTTTTCCTCGCCGAGTACGCCAACATGATTTTAATCTCGATGCTGACATCGCTAATGTTTTTTGGCGGCTGGCTAAGCCCGTTTCCGGATGTGATCGGCGACAGCATCGGCTGGTTATTTGCCAAGACTTCGATGTTTATGCTGTTGTTTCTGTGGTTCCGCGCCACTTTTCCGCGCTATCGTTACGACCAGATCATGCGACTGGGCTGGAAAGTTTTACTTCCGGTAACCATCGTTTGGCTGGTAGTCGAAGGCTTCCTGGTGTACTTTGAAATCGGCCCCTGGTCTGTGTAATATCATGTTTGCCAAAATACATTATTACCTTAAAAGTTTTCTCTTCCTGGAGTTGCTGAAGGGTATGGGCGTGACGGGGAAGTATTTTTTCCACAAGAAAATTACCGTTCAATATCCTGAAGAAAAAAGTCCGATCAGCCCAAGGTTTCGTGGCTTACACGCACTGCGCCGGTACGCCAACGGCGAGGAACGATGTATCGCCTGCAAACTATGCGAGGCAGTGTGCCCGGCCCTGGCGATTACGATCGAATCAGAACAACGCGCGGATGGTACTCGGCGCACCACACGTTACGACATCGACCTGTTCAAATGCATTTATTGCGGATTTTGCGAAGAAGCCTGCCCGGTCGATTCGATCGTCGAAACCAATATTTTTGAATACCACTTCGAGAATCGTGGTGAAAACATTATGACCAAGGAAAAATTGCTCGAAATTGGTGATCGTTACGAAACCCAGCTGGCAGCCGACCGTGCGGCAGATGCACCTTACCGGTAATTAATAGAAATGATTGAATCGATTATTTTTTATCTATTTGCGACCATGACGGTAGTCTCGGCCACCGCGGTGGTAACGGTGAGAAACCCGGTGCATGCTGCGCTATCCCTGGTGCTTACCTTTTTCACTAGCGCGATTATCTGGATCACGCTGGAAGCGGAGTTTCTTGCCATCAGCCTGGTGCTGGTCTATGTCGGTGCGGTGATGGTGTTGTTCCTGTTCGTGGTAATGA
>CAZJEJ010000090.1:0-9179 GCA_964544945.1 uncultured Gammaproteobacteria bacterium
ATCGGGGTTAACTATGCCCAGGGTTATAGTTTGGGTAAGCCCCAGCCGTTGAAGGCATTACTTGACCAGTTAAATATTGAGAGCACTACCCCCGATTATCCTGCAAAACCATGTACGCTGCTTTTTCCCCAATCATAACGGTCGGCGCATTGGTATTGCCCGACACGATTTCTGGCATGATCGAAGCATCGGCAATTCTGAGCTTATCGACGCCATGTACGCGCAGGCGTGAATCGACCACAGCAAGGTTATCCTGTCCCATTTTGCAGGTACCGACGGGGTGATAAATTGTCTGACTGTACTCCCGCGCGGCCTGGAGTAGTTCACGATCATTCTGGAATTGGCGCCCCGGTACGTATTCCTCGATGATGTGTTTTTTCAGCGATGGCGCGTTGGCAATACGTCGTGCCACTTTGATGCCGTCGATGGCAACCTGACAATCGCGTTCGTCAGACAAGTAGTTAGAATAGATGACCGGGTATTGCATCGGATCTTTTGACTTGATTCGAATTTCACCGCGACTGTGGGGGCGAAGCTGACACACCGAGGCAGTGAAGGCAGAGAATGGGTGCACACCCTCGCCCGGTTTATCAGCACTCAATGGTTGCATGTGAAACTGGATATCGGGACGATCTACCGATGAATTTGACCGAGTGAATACGACGACCTGGCTTGCCGCCAGGGTTAACGGCCCGGAACGGGCGAGAAAATACTGCAACCCTGCTTTTAATTTCTTGAGTGGATTATTCAATTCGTCGTTCAAGGTTCGCGCGCTGGTTTTGAAGACCAGCCTGATTTGCAGGTGATCCTGCAAATTCTTACCCACACCGGGCAAAGCATGTACGGTTTCCACCCCGGCCTGCACCAGCAAGTTCGGGTCACCGATACCGGAGCATTGCAAAATCTGAGGTGTGTTAATCGCGCCTGCGCATAGTATGACTTCGGCAGTTGCATTAACCGTATGTGTTTTTTCACCCTGACTGTACTCAAGCCCGATTACGCTCCGGCCATCTAGTAATAGCCTCGTTACCAGGGCACGGGTTAGGACCTTTAAATTTCGACGATGCCTGGCAGGCCTCAGAAAACTTCTTGCGCTACTCCAGCGAAAGCCTTTATAGGCGGTTTGTTGAAAGTAACCAACCCCTTCCTGACTAGCGCCGTTGCAATCCTCGTTGAATGGAATACCGATCTCGGAGGCTGCCCGGATAAAATATTCCGCGATCGGTCGACGCAACCTTAAATCCGAAACCTTTTGCGGGCCACCTACCGCATGAAATGCATCGGCTCCGCGCTGATTGTCTTCCGACTTTTTAAAAAAAGGCAATACGTCTTCGAAACTCCATCCCTCGTTCCCGAGTTCGGCCCAACGATCGTAATCCTGCGGCTGTCCTCTCACGTATAGCAAGCCATTGAGCGAACTAGAGCCACCCAGTACTTTTCCGCGTGGCCACTGTAATTGCCGACCAGCAATCCCGCTATCGGGTTCGGTCAGATAACACCAGTCGAACGAAGGATTGTGCATGGTCTTGAAATAGCCGACCGGGATATGGAGCCACGGGTTCCAGTCCCTACCCCCTGCTTCGACTAACAGCACTCGATGGGCAGGATTTTCAGACAGTCGATTAGCCAGCACGCACCCGGCAGAACCCGCGCCAACGACGATATAATCAAATTCACTCAATTCGTTTAACTACCAGTAAATAGCGTTGATCTCAGCCTGAGTCAATGCGACAGCATGCTAACAGAATAACGCATATTGCACCTGTTTCTGATACCAGGGTGCGTGCAGATTTTTTTGGTTCAGGCAGGAATGTCCGTACTATCCATGTTTCTACCATATAATTAAGTTCAATATCGTCGAAATCGTAAGCAATCAGGCTTCTTAATTTTGTATCGTATTGAGACCGGGGGCGTAATCGATATTTTCTATCTTTCTACTGGCGCAAGTTTCATCAGGAATCACTGGCGAGGACACCATCCACTATATATCTCCTTCTGGGTGAATTTTATTCTAATCACCCTGATATATAACGGCGTTGAATCCCTTGTGCGCAATGATTTCTGGCAAATCACCATTACCTGGCCGTTCTTGATTTCTTATCTGGTACTCAGTCGACTGGTCCTTTTTCCCTGGCAGGTTATGGGTTTACTTCGCTGCTGTGAAAAACACTTTCTATATTATGGACAATTATTACGAATTCGAAGTATTCAGGGTCTGGTCGTCGTTATCATTATCATAAATGCCGTCGGGGTGATCGATACGTTGCAATGGTACAAGCTGCGGCAAAAACAGGCTTTGGAAGAAGCGGGAATCTCAAAAACGAGCAGTTACTCCTTATCCCTGCAAAAAAAAGCGACTCTTATCTATTTGAATGGAACATTCGATTTCGGCATTACCGGCAATCTGGAGGCTATGCTAGTGAAGAATTCCGGTATTCGCGGCATTGTCTTGAAAAGTACCGGCGGTATCGTTTCGGAGGGGCGTGGAATATATCGCTTAATCGATCAATACAAGCTCGATACCTATGTCTACGAGGAGTGCAGCTCAGCCTGCGCGCTGGCATTTATCGCTGGTAATCAGCGTTACATGACGACCCAGGCGAAGCTCGGATTTCATCAATACAGTTTCCAGTTAGAAACCGCCTTTCAACCAGTTGACCTCGTCGAGGCGCAGAAGCAAGATTTAAAATTACTGCGTAAGAAGGGTGTTTCGGAATATTTCCTGGAGCAGGTGTTCAGGCAACCCAGCCATTTGATCTGGTTTCCGACAGTTGAAGAATTGCTCGATTTTGGTGTAATTAATGCCCTTATTGAAGCGCAAAACGAGAGCTCTCAAGGACCAGGCAATATCAGAAATTAAATGACTGGTCGCAATCCCGCTATTCCGGTGTTGGTTCTGTCGATGCCACTTCATCCAGGCTGTACCAATTAGTTTTCGATTTATATACTGAATTCGATACTCGCAGTTGTTGAACAGATAAAATCGTGTTACGGTCAAACCCAAAGCAGGAAAAGGCACCCCGGCGGGAACTAAGTACTAATAATAATTCTGCATTTTTGATTGATGTTCGACGATATGGTGCTGGGGGATCATACTGATACAGAATTTCGATTAAAAGCATTTAAAGACAGGTTTCCAGGTGAAAATACTAATGATCGTTTCTCTATCAATAATCGGAAAATATTCTTACATCCACCACAAATGCTCGATACAGTAATTTCACTCCAACCAATATATTGCCTATGAATAATAACGATTCCCTGGTTCGCTTTGAGAAAGTTCAAAAGAGCTACGATGGCGAAACCCTGGTGGTGAAAAATCTTAATCTGGATATTGCAGAAGGTGAATTTTTGACCATGCTAGGACCCTCCGGTTCCGGCAAGACAACCTGCTTAATGATGCTGGCTGGCTTTGAAACCGCGACCCATGGTGAAATTTATCTGGAGGGTGAGGGTATTAATAACGTCGCCCCACACAAGCGAAACATTGGCATGGTATTTCAGAACTATGCCCTGTTCCCGCACATGACCGTTGGAGAAAATATCGCCTTTCCGCTGGAGGTACGTAAGCTGCCCAAGCATGAAATCCGCGAACGCGTAGAGAAAGCTCTGGATATGGTAAAACTGAAAGACTTTCTTTCGCGCCGACCATCACAACTATCGGGTGGACAGCAACAACGTGTTGCCCTGGCTCGTTCGCTGGTATTCGAACCTAAACTTGTACTGCTCGATGAGCCACTCGGTGCCCTGGATAAAAACCTGCGCGAGGAAATGCAGTACGAGTTAAAACATATCCATGAAAACCTTGGTCTAACCATGGTGTTTGTCACTCACGATCAGTCAGAAGCGCTAACTATGTCGGACAGGATAGCCGTTTTCGACGATGGCATCATCCAGCAGGTCGATTCGCCCGAAGTGCTATACGAAGAGCCAAAAAATGCCTTTGTTGCCTATTTTATCGGTGAAAATAACCGTTTTAACGGCGTGATTAAAGAAATTTCATCTGATGTTTGCTCGGTTGAAATTGAAGGCGGGGGCATCATTAAAGCGAAGCCAGTTAACGTCAGCAACGTCGGCGATAAAACCACTCTTTCACTGCGTCCTGAAAGGGTTTATATCAACCCCGAAGCGGGCGTAACACCCAATGTCATGGATGCTAAAGTACTGGAGCTTATTTATCTGGGTGATCATATTCGCACCCGGGTTTCGGTATCTGGAAACGACAGCTTTGTGGTAAAAATTCCAAATTCAACCGAACATTCGCAATTATCAAAAGGACAAACCGTCAAAGTTGGCTGGGCCAGCGATGACTGTCGAGCGCTGGATGCATAAACTGTTTGGTTTAAGGTCTCCGTCTCCAGGTTATGGTCCCAGGTCGGCAACTTTACCATCCGCTCGTTTATAAGCTACAATCGCAGAAAAATCTATTATCAATCTACACTAAACACGAGGAGCGTTAAAAAATGAAAGTTTCATTCAAGAAAACAACAATGGCCCTGGCTACGGCTGCTGCCGTCAGTTTCGGGGGCATCGGTATGGCAAACGCCGATACCGAATTAGTCGTCGTGTCCTGGGGTGGTGCTTACACAGCCAGCCAGCAGAAAGCATATTCTGACCCCTACATGGCAAAGTACCCGGACGTCAAAATCATTAACGACGATTCGTCGAATGAGGCCGTCGCCAAAATTCGTGCCATGAACGAAGCCGGCAATGTTACCTGGGCCATAGTAGACGCTGTCGCTTCTTCTGCCATTACACTGTGTGATGAAGGACTGGTTGAAGAAATCGATTTCGATGTCGCGCTGTCTCCCGCCCCAGACGGAACACCCGCCTCGGTGGATATGGGTGATTTAATTGTCTCGCCCTGTTTTGTTCCGAATATTGTCTACTCGACCACCTTTGCCTATCGTACAGATTTAGTCAAAGTGGCGCCGACGACCATTAATGATGTGTTCGATTTGAAAAAAATCCCCGGTAAACGTTCACTAGAGAAAGCACCCATCGCTAACATGGAATGGGCCTTACTCGCCGACGGCGTGGCCCCGGATAAAATCTATGAAACACTCGAAACCGAAGCCGGTGTAAAACGAGCTTTCGCCAAACTCGACACCATTAAAGACCAGGTAGTCTGGTGGGAACGAGGCGCGCAAACACCGCAATTACTGGCCGACGGTGAGGTAGTTATTGGCTCATCTTACAATGGCCGGCTTTTCTCGGTTATCGAAGAAGAGAAACAGCCGATAGCCATGATGTGGGACTGGCAGATGTTCGACCTTGACGGATGGGTTATTCCAAAGGGCGGCCCAAATCGTGACGAAGCCATGAGATATCTGCGCTTTGCTACCGATACCCAACGGCTTGCTGATCAGGCCAAGTATATCTCCTACGGTCCGGCACGAAAATCTTCGGCGCCTCTGGTCGGCAAACATGCCACGCTCGGCATAGACATGGCTCCACATATGCCTACAGCTCCTGCTAACTCCAAAAATACTTTGTTATTCAACTACGTATGGTGGGCTGATAACAGAGATGACCTGACCGAGCGTTTTAACGCCTGGTTGGCGAACTAATATTAGCTTGAAACGATTGGGGTGGTCTTTGGCCACCCCAATTTATTCAGTAAGTGCAACAATATTGACAACATGAATACAGAAGCGACGACATCGTCTGGAATGCTCACAACTGCCGACGGTAAGCCTCTTAAGGCAAGCCTTGCGCGTGCGCAGAGACGCCTTAAAATTCGCGCTTTACTACTGGTGCTGCCCCTGTTCCTGTTTATCATGGGTACTTTTTTTGTTCCAGTAGCGGACATGCTATTTCGCAGTGTCGAGAATCAGATGGTTCCTGATATTATGAAAAAGACTGCACCACTGCTGCTTAAGTGGGACGACAGTCTGGGTGAGCTACCTTCAGAAGATGTATTCGCGGCAGCGAAGGATGATTTTACTATTGGTTTCAAGAATAAAACCATTCTCAAGGTCGCGCGGCGAATGAATTACGAAAAATCGGGCTTCTCCAGCCTGTTCAGAAAAACAGCCCGTAAAGCCAGTAAATTAGAAGCGCCTTACAAAGAAGCCTTCATCCAGACCCACAAGAAATGGGGCGACATAGACACCTGGCGTTATCTAAAGCGAGAATCCGGTAACTACACGTTATCATATTACCTGGCTGCAGCGGATCTGGGTTATGGGCCGAGCGGCGAAATTTCACCTAAAGCCGATGAGGATTCTATTTATCTCAAGTTGTTCTGGAGGACATTGAAATTAAGTTTCCTGATTACCTTCTTATGTTTATTACTCGCCTATCCCATCGCCTATCTGCTATCAACCTTACCGGTTAAGACCAGCAACCTGTTGATGATCCTGGTTTTATTGCCATTCTGGACATCACTACTGGTACGAACGACGGCATGGATCGCGTTACTACAACAGCAGGGGATCATTAACGACATATTGGTTGGTATCGGCCTTATCAGCAATGATGGTCGGCTGGCTATGATTCACAACGCCACCGGTACGGTGATAGCAATGACCCATATTTTGCTGCCATTCATGGTCTTGCCCCTGTATTCGGTGATGAAAACTATTCCACCGACTTACATGCGGGCGGCAAAAAATCTGGGAGCAACACCGACCGTGGCCTTTATTCGTGTTTATTTCCCCAACACCATTTCTGGTATTGGCGCTGGCGGAATTTTAGTATTCATTATCTCGATTGGCTATTATATAACGCCCGCGCTCGTGGGCGGTGTCGATGGTACTCTGATCAGTAATTTCATTGCCTATCACATGTCCATTTCACTCAATTGGGGTATGGCTGCCGCGCTCGGGGTTATGCTGCTTGGTATCGTGCTGGTGCTTTATTATTTCTACGACAAAATTGTCGGTATCGACAATATGAAGCTGGGCTAGATTATGGCACTTCCAACCTACGCAACCCTGGGTGAGAGAATCTGGTTCTATAGTTTCAGGAGTATCTGCGCATTAATTTTCTTATTTCTTATCGTCCCCATCATCATTATTATTCCCCTGTCGTTCAACGCGGTGCCATTTTTCACCTTTACCGACGCCATGTTGAATTTAGATCCAGCAGGCTATTCTCTAAAATGGTACGAGGAATTTTTCAACAGTCTCAACTGGCAGGGAGCGGTTAAAAATAGTCTGATTATCGCCTTCTTTTCCACCATCCTGGCCACGGTTCTCGGCACCCTGGCTGCACTCGGGCTGAGTCGTTCGGAAATGCCATTCAAATCGATATTCATGGGGTTGCTAATCTCACCGATGATCGTACCACTCATCATATCAGCAGCAGGAATGTATTTCTTTTATTCCAGAATTGGTCTTCAGGGTACCTATACTGGCGTCATCCTGGCGCACGCGGCGCTCGGCACACCTTTTGTCGTCATTACCGTTACAGCTACGTTGTCGGGTTTCGACCAGGTACTCATACGTTCGGCTGCCAGTTTGGGAGCGACGCCTACCACGACCTTTTTTCACGTCATCGTGCCCCTGATTCTTCCCGGTGTCATTTCAGGTGCGCTGTTTGCCTTTATCACCTCGTTTGATGAAGTGGTGGTCATTTTATTTGTCGGCAGTTACAAACAACGAACGATTCCATGGCAGATGTTCTCTGGTATCCGTGAACAAATCAGCCCAACCATACTGGCCGTGGCAACCATATTGGTCCTTTTTTCAATGGCTCTGTTAACCGTGCTCGAACTGCTAAGAAGGCGCAACGAAAAACTGCGCGGCCTGACACCCAATTAGCACTAAAGGTACCTTTCCGGGTTGTGACTGACCGCCCAGCAATTGCTGCGTCGCTGCAGTGGAATAACGCGCAATATCCCATCGTACCAGACTGCGAACCGTGAGTGTTTGCAGCCATTTGAGGCAACGGCATGGAAATCGGTGACATGGTGTACTACCTGTACACCGATAAATACGGCAAGCAGGTCAAATACGCCGCATCGGTAATCGCGAGAGAAGGCAAGGATATCCATATCCGGGTCGGGCGACTCGATGTGTTTGCGCAAAAAATCGTTACATTCGAATCTACCGTCTCTGCCGACAGCCTCTTACCACGCTCCGCACCCTGCAGTTTTGAAGACGAACTCCTGGGGCGTTAGTAAACACCACCCAGGATTAATCATTGCTCGCCACGATAAACGCCATAACCCCGATATTTCTAATCATCGCGATTGGCCATTTGCTATTTCGCACCAAACTGGTGGGTGAAAGCGTCTGGTCGGCGATAGAACACATCTGTTTTTACCTGTTATTGCCCTTCCTGATCATCCGTACACTGAGTCGCGCCAACCTCGGCAGCGTACCCGTTATCGACTTCATGGCGGTGTTGGTAGTTGCCATTATGGGCATGTCTATCATGCTGATTCTAATCCACACATCGCTTCGTCATCGTTACCCGTCGAGTGGACCCAGCTTTAGCAGCTTGTTCCAGGGTGCTACACGATTTCATGGTTTCGTCGCGCTTGCAATCATTGGCCCATTATATGGTGATACGGGTGTGACATTGGTGGCTCTCGCTCTCGCGATTATGGTGCCACTGCTCAATGTCCTTTCGGTGATCGTTTTATCAGTCTACGGGGCAAATGATAACAATACAGATATTCGACAGGTGTTACTGCGCATCATGCAAAACCCGCTGATTATAGCCTGCGTCACTGGCCTTATTTTAAACTGGACCGGTGTTCCCGACGTAATATTCAGCACCATTGAAATTATCGGTAACGGCGGCCTTGGCCTGGCCCTGCTGGCAGTTGGTGCCAGTCTAAGTATCGACCAGGCTGCCGCGCAGAAACTACAGGTCGCAACCGGCGTTCTTGTACGCCTGATCGGCATGCCGTTGATCATCATCGGAATGGCCTGGCTAATCGGCCTGGAGGGTTTGCCACGCACCGTAGCAATCATCGCCGGTGCGGTTCCGACCGCCTCCTCGTCTTATGTAATGGCTCGAAAAATGGGCGGCAATGCCGAACTCATGTCAAATATTGTAACCTTTCAGGTGATTACCGCTTTTATTACCTTACCAATGTTTATTTACATCGCCGAGCTACTCCCCGGCGCCTGAGTTTGATGGCCGCCTACTTCGATCTTGGCACCTATAGTCATCCCGTTTCGACCCAATCGGAGCAGGCTCAAATCTGGTTCGATCGTGGGCTG
>CAZJEJ010000091.1:0-9103 GCA_964544945.1 uncultured Gammaproteobacteria bacterium
GGCTATAACGTCGGCACCGTCAACTTCGCTGGCAACTCTTTCCAAATCAAAACGATTATCTTTACCGAGTCCGAACTGGATGTTGTAGGAAACTATTTTCATTCAAACCACTGTTATGTAATTACCTGGTTTATTTCGCGACAGAAACCCTGAGTCTCAGGATGGCAATCGGACGCTGCCGTATTTGGTTTCCGCCCATCGGGCAAGACGTAAAACAGGGTAACAGTATACGAAATACAACAGCGCCGTCATACCGTAGATAACCATCAGCTCTTTGGGATTGCGCTGAGAGGCATGTTCGCCGGCGCGGACCAGTTCGGAAATGCCGATGACCGATATTATGGATGTGCCCTTGATGATCATCACGTATATACCGCCCATCGGTGGGATCATCATTTTAACGGCTTGAGGCAATACCACGTACCACATGCTCTGAAGCGCTGTCATCCCGGTCGCGCGAGCCGCTTCGCTCTGGCCACGAGGCACCGCCTCGATAGCGCTTCGGATGATTTCAGCGACATAGGTCGAAGTGTACAGGCTGAGCGCAATAATCGCCGCTGCATAGGCTTCGAATTGTAGCCACGAGATTCCTGTCGCGGGTAGCATAAAATAGACGAAATAGAGATGAATCAGGAACGGTGTTCCACGCAATGCATGGATATATATGCCCAGCGGGTAGGTGACCAGCTTGGAGTTCAGGGTTCTGAGCATGCCTACAACGATTCCGAGCAGGCTGCCGCAGAAGATGGTTATTAAGGAGATTTGAAAAGTCATCCACAGGCCTTCGAGCAGGAACGGCATGGTTGACTTAATGACGTCGTACATATCTACCGCCCTAAATCGTTGCTGTTCCGCCGAGGCGGCGTTGTGCATACACCGACACCTGTAGCATGAGGGTGTAGATGACCAGGTATAAGGCGGCAACGGTTAAAAACCCTTCATTCGGCATCAGGCGTTCGTTGAGGATGACCAGGCCAGCCCCGAACAGCTCGAATACACCGATAAAGCTAACCAGCGAGCTGTCTTTTATCAGCACGGCGGTCTGCCCTAGTAAAGGCGGTGCGACCCTGGCAAAGGCCTGTGGTAAAACGACATACCGCATGCGTTGCAGATACGTCATACCGACGGACTGGGCACCCTCGATCTGTCCTTTTGAGATGGACTCGATGCCGGCACGGATAATTTCACTCATGAAAGCCCCTGCATTGAGGCCAAGCGCGATGATGCCGCCTTCGAGTTCGTCCAGGCGGCGGTCTAGTAGTGGTAATGCCGGTAAGGTGAAATAGATCAGATAGATCTGGATGAGTAGCGGGGTCGAACGAATTACCTGTACATAAGCTGCGGCAGGTCTCCACAAAAGCGGATTGTGCGACATTCTCATGATGGCGACAATGGTACCGACTGTGAGTGCAATCCCCAGGGCAACCAGCGAGATCCAGGCGGTCGAACCGAGCCCTTTTGCAAATTCCGGCAGGTACTGGGCGACGACTCGGTAGTTATAGAAATCGAGAATCCAGTCCATAACCTAGGCTTGATTGGTAATTATTGTACCACCTGTCAAAAGAATCCGTGGGTTCTGGTGAATTACCCGAACCCACGAATATTCGAGTTTATATAGATACAACCTGAGCTAGTGGTCTTTTTTCCAGGCTGGACCACGCATCCAGTAATCGGCTAACTCATCCAGGCGTCCATCGTTGCGGATCAGCATAAAATAATTATCCATCCAGCGCAGTAGATGAGTTTCATCTGGACGTGTGGCAAAACTCAGGGGCCAGCGTTTTGGAGCGCCATCGAGGATGTGGAAGTCTGTGTAGTCAAGCATATACCCGGCGGCCGACGCGTAATCGTTGATACCAGCATCTACGCGATCAGCAGCTACGGCCTGTGCCACCGCTGCGCCACCACCTGCAAACTCCTTGATTTTTGAGTCAGGGCATTTCGATTTCAATAGACCCACGTTACTGCTCCCCTGTACGACGCCAATGGACACACCTGGCTGGCAGGCATCCTGCCATTTTTTGAATGGTTGTTTCTTTTTCGAATAAAGAACCACATCACTGTACAAATATGGCTCGGTAAAGCTCAATACCAGTGTACGCTTGGCATTAGGGGTCATATCGGCAGCCAGGAAATCGGCCTTGGATGAATTGACCGCCGGGATCAATCCCTTCCAGTCGTAATCTAACAACTTGAGTTTGACACCCATGTCTTTAGCCATCATCTTGACGACTTCGATGGCAAAACCAGTACGATCACCGTTTTTATCGACAAAGCTTACGGGTGGACCTTGCGTTTGAACAGCGACGCGAAGCTCGCCTCGTTTGACGATATCTTTTAATACGTCGGCTGATGCCGTCTGGGCGAGTATGCTCAGCCCTAGCGTACATGCAGCCAAACCTAATAGTTTACTAATTTTGTTCATGTTCCCCATCTCCTGTTGACTGTTGTCTTGGTACTTCGTGATTGATAGCAATAAAACACGTTTTTTAGTGGCGCTTTAACTTCTCCTTTTCAGTATATACCAGATGAATTTACTGGTCTATACCAATACAAATTCTATTACCTAGATAATCTGACTAAGGAATAATCGAGTTCTTTCATGCCGCGGATTGTCGAAGACTTCCTCAGGCGTACCTTCCTCTATAATTTCACCGTCGTCCATGAAGGTAACGCGGTCGGCTGCCTCACGTGCAAAACCCATCTCATGGGTTACTACCACCATGGTTGTCCCGTCGGCGGCTAATTCTTTCATCAGATCAAGAACACCACCAACCGTTTCGGGGTCGAGTGCAGATGTCGCTTCATCGAATAGCATCACCTTGGGCGTCATGGCCAGCGCGCGGGCGATGGCTACGCGTTGTTGCTGTCCACCGGACAACTCGCTTGGGTAGTTGTGTCCCCTGTCACTGATGCCGACCCGTTCGAGAAGCTTGCGACCGATGTCTTCGGCTTCTGATTGTGAGCGTTTGAGTACCACCATTTGTGGCATTGTAATGTTTTCGAGAGCCGTTTTATGTTCGAACAGGTTGAAATGCTGAAACACCATGCCTACGTCCTGGCGTAATTTGTTATGGTCTGTTTTGGGGTCGGTTAGCTCGACACCATCGATGATAATAGAACCGCTGTCGATGGGTTGTAATCCGTTCAGTGCGCGAAGAAAAGTACTCTTGCCCGAGCCACTAGGTCCGATGACGACCAGTACTTCGCCTTTATCGACGCGGTTAGTAACATGTTTGAGTGCCTGTATGGGTGCGCGCCCGGGGATTTCAAAGGTTTTACAGATGTCTCTGACCTCAATTACAGGTGATTGGCCTGGCATATTGTGATTACTCGATGGTTTCATGCTTATGTTCGTTCGGGATTACCTGCCGCTGAGACACCGATATCGATGGCATCGTGGCGCCAGAACTCCTGGTCGAGCTCAATGACCTCGTTGAACTGATCGAGAATGGCTCTCGAAAGATAAAGTCCCGGTGCTCCGGCTACGGAACCCAGCGCCTTGGCGGGTATTTCTGGCAGCGCTGTTGGGCGCATATTGATTTGTGTTCGGTGCTCGACAATGCCGAATTTTTCTGCCATCAAGCTGGTCATGGATTGATCAAGGGGATAATCCAGAAGATCCGGGCAGCGTTTCGCCTTGACATGAATTTGTTCGACCAGAACTGTTCGACCGTCGACTGTTCGCAGGCGGTTAATGATAAATATGGGATCACCAACGGCACAACCCAGAAGCGTGCTGAGCCATTGAGAAGCCGCCACCTCCTGTTTGGACAGGATTGTCGTGCCGGCTACTCGCCCCTGCCTGGAAACACTTTCAGTAAAACTGGTATCGGCTGTCGGATCATAATAGACGCGGGGTGGGCTAACAAACCACCCGCGACGTTCCTCGCGAAAAATCAGGCCTTCGGCCTCCATCCTGGACAGTGCCTGCCTAACGGTAACCCGGGTTATTGAAAATTCACTGGATAAAGCGCGTTCCGGCGGCAGTTTGGTGCCTGGAGCCAACGATCCTGCCTCAATCATCGATGCAAAATGATCCCTGAATCGCACATGGTACGGAATTCGTCGATCCCAGGATTTTCTGGTTTCTTCTGGTATCGACCAATGAACTGTATGTGGTATAGTCCAGGCATCATTCATCGATTAACTCTACGATCAACAGCCGTACATGTCAAACAAGATATCCGGGAATATTGTCACCAGTGCAAAGGATATACTTAAGCCAGCGATGATTTCATGACTTCCTACGTACTCACCCTGATCGGTAATCCAGAATCGACACCCCTTGAAGTCGTTCATATTGATCGTGTTTTTCAGTGTCTGGGGGTGTCAGGTGAAATGGACTGGCTCGCAGAAAGGGAGGCTTGCGATCTTTTTATTGATTCCCGGTTAAGTGCCGAGACTATCACTAGCAGGGCCAGGGATGTTTTAGCCGGATTTTCTATTGACGCTGTTTGCACTCTCATTAAAGGACGGCGTAAGAAGCTTCTTATTTCTGATATGGATTCCACGGTAATCGATCAGGAATGCATTGATGAACTGGCAGATGTCATGGGGATAGGTTCGCAGGTACGTGAGATAACTGCGTCTGTTATACGGGGAGACATCAGCTTTTCCGAAGCCCTGCACAAGCGCCTGGGGTTGATGAAAGGAATGGAATATAAAACCCTGGAATATGCCTACGAACAACGCATTTCACTGAAAACAGGCGCACGGGCGATGGTTCAAACTATGCGCCATCACGGCGCCTATTGTATCCTGGTTTCTGGAGGTTTCACTTATTTTACCAGCCGTATTGCAGCTCGACTGGGATTTGACGACCATCAGGGTAACGAGTTAAATTTTATCGATGGTAAGTTGACAGGGGAAATTCAAAATCCAGTTCTAGGGCGCTCTGCAAAGCTGGATACGCTGAGAATTTTATGTGAAGAAAAAAAATTAACCCCATTTGATGTGCTTGCAGTTGGTGATGGGGCTAATGATATTGAAATGATTCAGGCGGCCGGGCTGGGTGTTGCTTTTCATGATATGGGCGGTCTCAGAAAACACTCCAATGCCTGTATCGAGTATGGCGACCTGACCGCTCTTTTGTATATTCAGGGATTCCGCAAGTCGGAATTTGTACTGGAATAATTTTGACAGCGGTTCATCGGGAGTAAGTATCCTGGTAAGTTTCACGCAACATATTTTTTTGCACCTTGCCCATCGCGTTACGTGGTAATTCATCGATGAAAAACACCCGTTTCGGTATTTTGTAGTTGGCCAGTTCGTTCGTTAAAGCCGTGCTGATACAGGATTCGTCCATTTCCAAATTGTCCTGCCTTACCACAATAGCGGTAACAGCTTCGCCAAAATCCACATGTGGCAGGCCAATAACTGCAGATTCGACTACCCCATCGAGCCGGTCAATGAGTGTTTCGATCTCCTTTGGGTAGACGTTGTAGCCGCCGGAGATAACCATATCCTTGCTGCGTCCGACAATGTGCAGGTAACCACGATCGTCGACCATGCCTAGATCGCCGGTGATGAAGAAACCATCGTCGCGGAATTCTTCGGCGGTTTTTTCGGGCATCTGCCAGTACCCCCTGAACACATTGGGTCCACGGACTTCGATCATGCCAGTGCTTTCAGCCGCCAGTTCGAGCGGCCTGTCAGCCTCAGGGTCAGTGATTCGAATTTCAACCTCGTCCAGAGGAAAACCAACGCTCCCGGGAAGGCGCTCACCGCTGCAGGGGTTGGAGGTAATCATATTGGTTTCGGTCATACCGTAACGTTCTAGAATCACCCTGTCGGTCCGCTCGCTAAAAGCCTGGTGGGTTTCCAGCGTCATCGGTGCAGAGCCGGAAATAAACAGGCGCACCTGCGCCACCAGTCTGGCGTCGAATGCATCGAGTGCCAGCAGACGTGTGTAATAGGTAGGTACACCCATCATTACCGAACACCGGGGCAATATTTCCAGGATCTGATTCGCGTTAAAGCTGCTAAGAAAACGCATCGATGCACCGGCAACCATCACGGTATTGATCGCGACAAACAACCCGTGGGTGTGAAATATCGGCAGCGCGTGAAGCAGAACATCGTCCTGGCTGAATTCCCACAGACTGGCGAGGGTTTTGGCATTCGATACCAGATTTCCATGCGTGATCATCGCGCCCTTGGCGTGCCCGGTGGTTCCGGAAGTATAGAGAATTGCCGCCAGATCGTTAGCCTGACGGGGGATCGTAGAAAATTCTGTCTTGCTCTGCCGCATACTTTCCGCCCAGGTTCCCCCAATGCCGTCCGCGGTCAGTGTTTCCATGTGTGTATTCGTGGTTTGCGCCACGGGTAGCAAGTTATCTTTCGCCTGGGCTCGACAGATAAACAGCCTGGGGCCCGCATCGTTCAGGAAATACTCAACTTCGGGTGCGGTGTAAGCCGTATTGAGAGGAAGAAATACCGCACCGGCTCGTATGGTACCCAGATACAGTGCGACCGCAGCGACACTCTTGTCGATCTGGGCAGCAACCCGGTCGCCGGGTTGCACGCCCAGTGCAATTAAAGTATTAGACACGCGCCCGGTTTCGACCTGTAATTCGCCATAGCTGATATCGCTACCATCGACCAGATACAGGCACGGAGTACGCTCCGGTTGCCCGTTAAATAATGTGTCGAACAGCAGGTTAGTCACGTCAATTTACTCTTGAAGAAATATTCAGGCGTCTTTGAGCAGGTTGCGTACATTGCGCGAAGCGGTCACCAGCCCTTTTTCGACGCAGGACTCGTGATTGCGTTCGATATGGTCGAGATCGTACTGGTAGTTCACCATGATACCCGCCGACTGATCGAGCGCCCGTTCGGAGAGGTCGGCGCCCCAGTTGATGCGATCGAGCGACGATCCATTGCCGATATGAAAACGCGCGACCGGGTCGAGGGGCATGCCCTTATGTTTTTCGTTGATAAGATAGTGCGCGGTGAGAGGAAGTAACAATTTTTGGGCGGATTTATTGATCTCGGGGTCATGCTGCCAGCCAGGGTGGTCGATCAACGCGAGGGCAGAGCGGGTATTCTCGGCGAGCGCTTCGTCATTATGCGAGCGTAACCAGTCTAACAATCCAGGCACCGGCGATAACGTGACAAATCGTTTTAGCCGAGGTAATTCCTGCATTAATTCATATGCGACCTGCTTGATCAGGAAGTGACCGAACGACACCCCACGCAAGCCTGGTTGGCAATTTGAGATCGAGTAAAACACCCCGGTACTGGCTTGCTCGGCTGCATCGGGTTCTCTATTTTCGTCGAGCAATTCTGAAATGGTGGCGGGGGTATCGCGGGTGAGTGCGACTTCGACGAAAATCAAAGGGTCGTTTTCGAGTGATGGATGGAAAAAGGCGAAGCAACGCCGGTCGGAAGGATTTACGCGTCGCCGCAAATCATCCCAGCCGTTGATTTCATGAACCGCTTCGTAGCGAATAATCTTTTCCAGCAATCGTGCCGAAGTATTCCAGTCGATTTTCCCGAGCACCAGAAAGCCGCGGTTAAACCAGGAGCCGAACATGTGCTTGAGATCAAAGTCGACGACCTTTAATTCTGGTTCTGCTTCAAGGTGTGGGAACAGCCCTTCGCGTAGCGTCACCAGCGTGGCAGTGCCGTTGGGGGCGAGGTTTAAACGCCGGAACAATTGCTGACGTTTTGGTACGACTGCCTTGATTAGGCGCTTTAATGTCTCGGGACTTTGCTCTTTCGCATAAGCAGCGCTTACTGCTTTCACCGTTGTTGGGTCCGGTTGATATCGGTTCGCCAGTGCACGATAAAATTCCAGCCGAGGTTCATCTTCGAGAGCACGAAATCCATCCAGTATGCGTTGCGCCCTGACCACCCCGGAGGCTTCACCCTTGCTGGTAAGTAGCGTATCACACCAGTCGATGAGTGTGTCGGCATCGGCTATCGCATCGTCCCCGGGACCAAAAATTCCCAGGCTTCGCTCGGAGAAGGAAGAGAGTAAATCCTGCAACAGGCTAAGGCGGCTCAAGGTATACGCCGCCTGTTCGCTACTGAGATGTCGACCATCATCCTGTTTTATTTCCCCCGGTGATTTGACGAATATGCCGACGGACAAATGTATTATCTTCCTGCACGGTAACACTCCTCATTTCAAATGTTGAGCCGGTTAGGCGGAGCACTCGTCACAGGGGTTGTTTTGAGTGCTATTGTGCCGAGAATTTTACCGGAAAATATGAGTAGGGGCATAAATTATATCCAGGGCACCTCTGATTTATTGCGGACGAAGCGGAATGGAGATCAAAATTCATCGACTCAAAGCGTTAATCGCACCGGAGAACCGAAGCAATCGCTTCGCTCATGGGTCGGCTTTAGCTCGCTATTAGCCGAAAAATACCTTTGACTAGCTGTTTTGGCTATGTATAATTCGCTCAGCTTGAAAGAGCCCTTATATTTATGCACACCGTTTCGAAGTCCCCTCTTTAGTACCTCGTCTTGATTTCCATAATTGATAACACTCCTTCTTGCCTGAAGATCTGGTCAACAGGTCAATTTTTTTAATTTAGCAGGAAATTTATATGTCTACTACCACTACTGGTACCGTTAAATGGTTCAACGAAGCCAAAGGCTTTGGTTTTATCGAACAAGAATCAGGTCCCGATGTCTTCGCCCATTTTAGTAATATTTCTGGTTCGGGTTTTAAAACTCTTGCCGAAGGCCAAAAGGTCGAATTCGAAGTTACCCAGGGCCAAAAAGGTCCTCAAGCCGAGAATATCGTCGCAGTTTAGTTGTATCGATCACGACAGGCTCGCTTGTTTATTACGCGAGCCAGTTGTCTCTTACCCTGAGAGGTAAAGGGATTATCTAGGGCGAGACTGAAAAGTCTAGCCCTTTTTTTTGGCCAAATATTCCACCGGGGGAAATAGTGGGGTGAGGCACGTGTTCCTTTCGATTGATTTCGTCAGTACACTCGCAGCACTTCTCTGGATGCCGGGCTTTTAATGAGTAACACGATTTTTAGCGACGATTTTAAGCCCCACCCGTTCTGGTGGGATGAGACCCCCAGGCCGGAATCAGATCAGGTGGCGCCACCGGTTAAAACCGATGTGCTGATTATCGGCTC
>CAZJEJ010000092.1:0-9086 GCA_964544945.1 uncultured Gammaproteobacteria bacterium
TCGGTATGCGGATAGCTGTATTCGGTAGTGGCGGTGCCGGTGGATACTTCGGGGCTCGCCTCGCGCAGGCGCGGCAAGAGGTCGTATTCATCGCACGTGGCGCCCACCTGGATGCCATGCGTAGTGGCGGTTTGCGCATCGAAAGTATCACAGGGAACTTTTGTCTGGATCGGGTGGAAGCGACCGACGACCCACGTCAGGTCGGAGAAGTCGATTGTATCATCTGTGGCGTTAAAGCCTGGCAGGTAGTCACGGCAGCGAGGGCAATGCGACCGATGGTCGGCGCGAATACGCTGGTTATTCCATTGCAAAATGGGGTCGAAGCCCCCGCGCAACTAGCCGAAATACTGGATAAGGACACGGTGCTCGGAGGCATGTGTACAATCATTGCCCTTCGTGCCGGAGCGGGTTGGATCAAACATATCGGGGCGAATCCATTGATTCGATTTGGACACATGGACAAACATCCAGATCCACGCGTTAACGCTTTGTCAGAAATATTTAATCGTTGTCAGGGGATTAAATCCAGTATCCCCGAAGATATCCAGGTCGCGATGTGGCAAAAGTTCATGCTGATCGGCGCCTGGAGTGGCGTCGGCGCGTTGACACGCGCACCGATCGGAATACTGTTAAAGCAAAGTGAAACCCGCAATATAATAGTCGAAGCAATGCAGGAAATTTACTCCCTGGCGCTTGCCAGAAATATTGATTTACCGAAAAACAGTATCGAAAAAACCATCGCTACGCTGGAGAGTTTCCCGCCCAATTCGACTGCTTCGATGCAGCGAGACATCGCCGATGGACTGCCCTCGGAACTCGACAATCAAAATGGTGCTGTGGTTCGCCTTGCCAGTGACAGCGGGGTAGATACTCCGATCAATAAATTTATCCTCTACAGCCTGAGATCGCTGGAGCTAAAGGCCCGAGGTGCACTTAGATTCTAGGGAATTTCGGATTATCCTGATGCTTTCACCTTCGCTTCCCGGCGTCGGGGATGTAATACCGCTTCGGTATAACCGTTAGGCACTTCACGCCCTTTAAACACCAGATCAAGCGCTGCCTGAAACGCGATACTCCTGTCGAAATCGGGCGCCATGTTTTTGTAAACTGGATCCCGGTCATTTTGGCGATCGACAACCTCCGCCATCTTTTTGAACACCCTGCGCACCTGCGCTTCGTTAGTAATGCCGTGGTGTAACCAGTTGGCGAGATGCTGACTGGATATTCTCAGGGTGGCGCGATCTTCCATCAAATTCAGATCGGTAATATCGGGCACCTTGGAGCAGCCAATCCCCTGGTCGATCCAGCGCACCACGTAGCCAAGTATGCTCTGTGCATTATTTTCCAGTTCCCTGACCAGGTCACTTTCTTTGATGTTGCGGCCATCAAGCACGGGGATGCAGAGAATATCGTCCAGGCTGGCGCGCGTGCAAACGGCAAGTTCCTGCTGCCGTGCGCTCACGTTAACATGATGATAATGCATCGCGTGCAAGCCCGCTGCAATCGGAGATGGAACCCAGGCGGTGTTGGCGCCAGCTCTCGGGTGCGCAATTTTTTGCTCCATCATCGCCGCCATATTATCTGGAGCAGCCCACATACCCTTGCCAATTTGACCGTGTCCGTGCAAGCCAACTTCGAGACCGATATCGACATTCCAGTCCTCGTAGGCGAGCAGCCAGTCGGACGTTTTTATTTCGTTCTTTGGAATCATCGCGTCGGCCTCCATGCTGGTATGAATTTCGTCACCCGTACGATCCAGAAAACCGGTGTTAATGAATATCACGCGCTGGCTTGCGGCGCGAATGCACTCCTTCAAATTCACCGTGGTACGACGTTCCTCGTCCATGATTCCGAGTTTGAGGGTGTTCCGGTCCAGACCAAGCGCCTGTTCTACCAATTCAAACAATTTAACCGCTGCGATAACTTCTTCGGGGCCATGGAGCTTTGGTTTAACAATATACACGTTGCCTTTGCGGCTGTTGCGATAACTGCTATTGCCTAGCAGGTCGTGTTTGGCGGCGAGCACGGTGACCATGGCGTCGAGAAAGGTTTCTGGAATTTCCTCACCATCGCAGGTTACCGCATCGGTATACATGTGCATGCCGACGTGACGAATCAGCATCAGGCTACGCCCTGGCAAGGTGAATTCTTCACCATCGGGGGCAATGAATTTAGGATCAGGATTGAGCCTGCGTTCAATGACTTTCTTGCCACGCATAACTGTAGTAGTCAATTCTCCCTTCATCAGCCCGGTCCAGTTGCGGTAGACATGTACCTTGTCCCCTGCATCGACCGCGGCTACCGAGTCTTCGCAATCCTCTATCGTGGTGATGGCGGCTTCTACACGCACATCACAAATATTGGCCAGATCACCTTGTCCGATACGGGATCCTTCTCCGATGAGAATTTCAATATGCAGATTATTGTGCTTGAGCAGGATGGCCGAGGGTTCATCCTGGTCACCACGGTAACCGGCAAAACACTCGCGCCAACCCAGCTCGGTTTCGCTACCATCGCCCATCACAACGATCAATTTCCCCGAATGTACCTTATAGCGGATCGCGTAATTGTGGCTACCGACCGTGAGCGGCACCGCCTGATCGAGAAAATCTCGTACGTAACGGATTACCTGCTGCCCCCGTACCGGGTTAAATTTGGATGTTATCTTGCAACCATCTACTTCGGGAATGAAGTCAGTAGCGTACAAGGCATCGTAAAGGCTATACCAGCGTGCATTCGCCGCATTAAGCGCGTAACGCGCATTATCGACCGGAACGACCAGTTGAGGACCGGCCACCAGGGCCACCTCATCGTCGACATTCTCGGTACTAACCTGGAAGGATTCCCCTTCGGGAACCAGGTACCCGATTTTCTTCAGGAATGCCTTGTACTTTTTTAAATCAAACTTGCCAAAGTGGTTTTTATGCCAGTCGTCGATTTGACCCTGGATCTGATCGCGCTTATCGAGTAAAGCCCGGTTTTCAGGCCCCAGGGCGTTATTAATTTCGGCCAGTGACTGCCAGAAACGAACAGGATCGACCCCCGTACCCGGCGCAATCTCCTGCTCCACCAGCCGGTACAGGTCACGATCGACACTGAGACCGCTGATATCTATACGATCGTTCATTTATCTCATCCTGCGATTAGCGAAATATTCAAAAATCTGGAGTATATCGACCAGAAACGAGAAAATCAGTATCCGCGTGCGATCAGAATGATCACCATCCCAGCGCGTAACATAGCGGGCGTACCGAGTTTGTTAGTGCTAACCCCATAGGTAGCCTATTTTCATGGCCTGAAATAGCGGAAACAATCCGACTTAATTATTTCCCATCCCTGGTCCAGTATATCGAGAATAGGCTGGTCGAGTGGTCCATGAGTACAGGCTGCCATATTTTGTTTCAAATGACCGGTCTTGCTCACACCAATAATAATTCCGTCACCCTGTTGAGAGGAAAGTTTAGAGTGATTTACCAGCCAGCTCATCGCGGCGTCAACTGGCTCTAGATGGAATTCTTTACAGGCTTCTTTCAGTTTTTGAAGAACCTGAAAGTAGTCATTTTTCCAGTATCGCGATTGGTAACCATTGCGCAATGAAAATCGCCCCGAATCTGAAAGTTCATCAACAGACGGGTATTTACCCGTTAGCAACCCTCCGGCCAGGGGGTTATAAGCATAAAAACTGATCCCATAATTTCTCAAACATGGAAATAACTCTCGTTCAACATCTCGTGTTAACGAATTGTACATACCCTGGTAAACGGACGGTTCCATCCAGCCATTTTTACGACAGATTTCAGCGACTTCAGCGACTTGCCACGACGCATAATTACTTAAACCAAAGGATTTGAATTTACCCTGTTGGAACATTTCGAAACATCGTTCGAGTGTTTTCTCGACAGGGGTTTCCAAATCAGGTGAATGCAGGTAGAGCAGGTCAAGGTAATCCGTTCCCAGCCGTCGTAGTATTTCTTCCATTTGTTTTTCTATTTGCTCAGGCTGTAATCCCTGATCATTCCAGGGATTCACTTTCGATGCGATACTGAAGTTCTTGCGTTTTTCGGGTGGTATCAGCATGCCCAGCATTTCTTCGGTTTTGCCGTCACAATACTGATACGCAGTGTCAAGTTGAAAATTCTGCGATTCGACGAACACTCCCAACATGGATTCTGCCGTGTTTTGATTTACCTGTTCGCCGAAAGTCATGGTGCCGAGTATTATCTTCATCGCTTATTATTGATTTCAATTACTAGTGAAAATTTCCCGAAGTGGGTGCTGGCCTGAGCGATATCATATCCGAAACCTTGCCGGCAATCATCAAGCTTAGGGGACCTTTGGTTTATTCTGGACAAGCAACACCTCACCCGTTGCAATGTTCGTTGACCAGGCTGATCACGTCGTTTCGCTCCGATATCACCAGGAATAACCCCAGATCACCGCCTTGCATTTGAGCCAGCGCCAACCGCACACCCGCCAGTGGTGAAGCAGCACATTTAATCTGGCCTTTCGACAGCCCTGCATTGATACAGGCCTGTTTCAAAATTTCGCTGACTTCCCCTAAGGCGCGTCCACGCAGATACTGTTCATTTTCTACGATCACCGCATAGTCCGGGTTGAATGAACAAACCCCGGTTGCGATAGCGCTAATCTCATCGTCTGAGCGATCACCGGCGGATCCAAACAATGCCCATTTTTGTCGCGCAGGTATGCGACTGACGGTATCGACCACCGCCGCGACACTATGTGCATTATGGGCGAAATCGATAATCACGCGCGCGCCGTCTTTTAGTTCGAAGGTATTCAGGCGACCGGGGTTATCGTGTTCATCGCTATGAAACCGGGTCAGTCCCTGCCGAATATGTTCAATCGAATAATTCATCGCACGCGCGACTCCGAGCGCGCCAAGCGCATTACGCACATTGTGCCGCGCAGCGCCACCCATGGCCATCGGAATAGCATCTATAGTACAAACAACCTGTTCATCACTACCGTCGAAATAGACGATGTTATCGCCCTCGGTAAAACAGCAACGCCCCTGGTTGCTGAGTTGTGCCTGGATACACGGATGAGCTTTATCGAGACTAAACCAGCATACCTGGCTTTGATTTGCAGATTCCATAAAAGCCAGAATACCGGTATCGTCGGCATTGGTGACCAGCACACCGTCTTCGGCCAGCGCTTTTCGAACCACAAACTTGGTCTCTATCAGCGCTTCCAGCGTATTGATCCCGTATTCCCCGAGATGGTCTCTATCAACATTGGTCACGAGCGCAACGCTGGCCCGGTGAAAGGGCAATCCACGCCGCAAAATACCACCGCGTGCAACCTCGAGGAAAGCAGCCTGCAGGCGCCGATCGCGCAGTAATAACCGTGCCCCACCCGGTCCCGAATAATCGCCCGTATCAAGCACATCGTCGCCGACGCGAACGAAATCGGTCGAAGTCACTCCCGATATTTGCCCGGCGGCTTTCGCGATACCGTCGAGCAGCCGCACGCTGGTTGATTTACCGTTGGTTCCGGTAATCAACGCGACCGGCACATCGTGAACCCGTGTCCAGTCTATTTGCTCGCTCGCAGGAACCTGGTCTACAGCCCAACAGGTACTTCCTTCGCCATGTCCGATCGATACGGTATCGTCATCCACCAGAAAATCGACATGATTCTCTGCTGCTGATCGCTGCAAGTCGAGCAGCGCGGGATTTCGCTCATCGCGCATCTCGCTACGAATATCCTCGACTAGTACGCCCGATTCCTGTGCCTGGATACCCAGTAATTCGCAAACACAAAAATACCAGGTGGTTTCGAGTATCAGAACCGCGGAATAAAGCTGATCAATCGGGGCCGCTATCAATAGATTGAACCCATTTTCGAAGCGCCGGTGTGTCAGCTCTGAATTTTGCCAGTCGACTTGCCCGAGTAGCCGATCGATATGCCGATACCAGCAACCAAGCACCGCATCCATCTCCATGCCCTCGACCAGTACATCGAGGATCGCACCCGTCTTATCCCACACCAGCGAAGGCCCCGTCAGACGACGACAGTCATCCATGATCAGTTGACTAGATTCAGGCTGTGGAATTTCCATCGGATTAACTTACTACTTCGTACTCGGTGTGCTCAGGTGAGATCTGGCTCGATACCGTATGCAGCAGGGATGCTGCATCCGAGCCTACAGGGATGTATTCACGGCGCGTATTGAGACAGGTCTCACCTGAGCAATCCCCGCTAGGGTTTTTAGCAGTCAATCAGCATCCTCCGGATCACTTCTGGCGAGCCGCACCCCGCGCTCGTCGATGATCAATTCTTCATCCTGATCGAGTACGTAACGCTTTGCTCGCTCAGGAACAAACACCTTGGTGCCGGGAATGGTTTTCTTGCCTTCCTTCCTGTCGCTATTGAGGTTAATGATTTGCTTCCAGGTGCGATTAAGATCATCCGCTGTAATTACCAGCAGGTCACCTTCCTGCGCCATATTCAAGGCGTAGTCTACCGCAGGCTCCTCGTCTGCAATTACCACGATATTTTTGTCATCGACACCAAGATCCAGTAAACAACTTCGGATCAGTTGAGGAACTTCGTCATGACCACGTCCACGACGGTTGCTGTCGGCATTGCACACGAAATGGGTGAAATGCGGTAGACAGGCCTCGACCGATTCGCGGATATCTTCATCGCGCCGGTCGCCCGGAACCGAAATTACCATAATGCGATTACCCACAGGGTCCAGTTTATCCGCGAGCTCGGCCATGGCCCGGAAGCCGGCCGGGTTATGCGCGTAATCGAGTATCACCTTGAAAGGGTGCTCGTTGTATATATTGGTTCGGCCCGGGCTTTGAAAAAACGAAGTGTTAAAAGTGCGCAAGCCATTTCTAATTTCGTCCAGATCCTTGTCAAAACTAAACGCCATTGCCGCTGCAAACATCGCGTTTTGCACATTGTGCATCGCCTTGCCCTCGATCGTGGCTGGAATTAAATGCGTCCACAACAGCGGAATGTGAGCACCGTTGTCGTAGATCGTAATCATGTCGCCATTGATGCCTTTTTCCAGTACCACGGCCCGACCATTTGCACGAATATGTTCGCGCACCAGTCCGTGCGTGGGATCCATGGTCACGTAGCAAAGATGTTTGGCTCGACATTTATCGGCCATTTTCAGGCACAGTTTATCGTCCGCATTTAGCACCGCGGTATCGTTGGCCACGCGCACCACCGTCTCTTTAACTCGCGCCAGCTGCTCCAGTGTCTCGATTCCTCCCAGCCCCATATGATCGGCCGAAATGTTGATACAGGCAGCGACATCACACTCGCTGTAACCGAGGCCAGCACGCAAAATACCGCCGCGCGCAGTTTCCAGCACGGCAAAGTCAATCGTCGGGTCGCGTAATACGATCTGCGCCGACTGCGGACCGGTCATATCGCCCTTGACGGTAACCCGGCCATCCACCTGAATACCACCGGTGGAAGTCATGCCGACTACATGACCACTAGTTTTCATAATATGCGCAAGCATACGGGTCGTGGTGGTCTTGCCGTTTGTACCGGTCACCGCGGCGACCGGTATTCGACCCGGCGCACCCGGCGGATAGAGCATATCGAGCACTTTACCGGCGACATCGCGCGGCTCACCCTCACTTGGCGCCACGTGCATACGAAATCCGGGACCCGCATTGACTTCGACGATGGCGCCTCCGACATCTTTATAAGAGTGCGTAATATCGTTGGTGAGAAAATCGACCCCGCCGATATCGAGACCAACCGCACGTACCGCGCGAATCGCCATTTCACGATTATCCGGGTGTACGACATCGGTCAAATCGATCGCCGTACCACCGGTAGACAAGTTTGCAGTTGCACGCAGGAAAAACTGCTCGCCTTTTTTCAGCACCGTGTTTTCATCGTAACCGGCTTCCACCATCAGGCGTTTCGCCTGCGAATCGATTTCAAGGCGGGTTAAAACCTTTTCGTGCCCAATACCACGGCGCGGGTCGGAATTAACGATATCGATCAACTCGGCAATAGTCGATTTACTGTCGCCGACCACGTGCCCCGGCACACGCTTTGCGACCGCCACCAGTTCATTGTTGATTACAAGCATACGATGGTCGAAACCAGTGACGAAACTCTCGGCCAGTATTGAACGTGACCTGCCCTGTTCTTTCGCTATATAGAATGCCTCGCGTACCTGTTCGTCGGTGCCTAGATTGATACTAATACCACGGCCGTGGTTTGCATCCAGGGGTTTGATCACCACTGGGTAGCCGATTTTCCTGGCTGCGTTGACCGCGGCATCCTCGGTACTGAACATGATTTGCCTCGGCACAGGCAACCCCATATCCTTGAGCAGGCTGTGCGTACCTTCCTTGTCGCTCGCGAGCGACGTGGAGATGGTACCAGTATCGCTGGTGACCGTGGCCTGAATACGTTTCTGATACTTGCCGTGGCCAAACTGCACCAGGCTGTAATCGTTCAGGCGTAGCCAGGGAATATCTCTTTCTACCGCGGCGTCGACCAGTGACTGGGTGCTAGGGCCAAACTCCCGGCGTTGTGCACGATGGACAAAATCCTCAAGCTCTGATTCGAAGTTGAAATTATCGTCGATCTCGAAATGGACCTGCTTTTGAAGTTTTTTCGGTAGCAAGTGCATCAGCAGGCGAATCGCCAGGTGTCCTGCCTCGATGCCAACATCACGCTGTTTATAGGCATACACCATGTTGTACATGCCCGGCTCGCCCGTGGTACGGGTACGACCGAAAGAAACCCCGGAACCAGCGATATTTTGAACTTCGAGCGCGACATGCTCCATAATATGCCCCATCCAGGTGCCCTCGTCCTCGGTTAGCCGGCGGATAAACCCACCGGGCTCGCGGTAGGAACAACCATGCTCGACCAGGCTGGGGATCGCTTTTTGCAAGCCCCGGGTAAACCCCATGCCACACTTAACCGACGGCCAGTTCACCAGCACACCGATATCCAGCACCATGCGAATCACCGGGAAATTGGCATAAATACTGGGACCTACATAAACATTTGTCGCGGTTATTTTCATTGGTTTTTCCTGACTGATTATTTCTTGCTTAATTCGTTGG
>CAZJEJ010000093.1:0-2662 GCA_964544945.1 uncultured Gammaproteobacteria bacterium
TATTCATGAGCCCGGCGCTATGTCTTTAACAACAGTGGATGCGGATGGCCAACCCTGGCAACGTATCGTGTTATTGAAGTTATTCGATGAAAAAGGTTTTGTATTCTTCACCAATTATGAAAGCAAAAAGGCAAAGCAGATTGCGCTGAATCCACGAGTCAGCCTGTTGTTTCCCTGGCACATGCTGGGCCGTCAGTTGATTATAACTGGTGAGGCAGAAAAGGTAACAACGGCAGAATCGATCGCGTATTTCGTAACGCGGCCAAGAGGAAGTCAGATAGGTGCCTGGGCATCGGGACAAAGCCAGTTGATCAATTCCCGTTCAATACTGGAAACAGGGATCGACAGGATGAAGCAGAAATATGCCAACAAGGAAGTACCATTGCCATCATTCTGGGGAGGTTACCGGGTAAAACCGATAGCTTTTGAGTTCTGGCAGGAAAGAAAAAACCGTTTGCATGATCGGTTCAGGTACCGGAAAAATGAAGCAGGCGGTTGGTGTGTTGAGCGACTGGCGCCCTAGACAGTATTCGTAATCAGGGTGGTATGCGTTGGCTAACCTAATGGTAAAACCACGATAATCATAAAGGCTGTATGCGCATTAATTGATCTTTATCAATACTCTCCGAGCGATACTGTGATAATTCGGTGGGTTTGTAACTTCGACATTCGATGAGAGGCAAGGAAATGCATCGAGTACCAGATATAAAAGGGTGCCGATATATTAATCCTGCCAGGAAGACCCGGTACTTTAGCTTGCAAGCCTGCTGGCGAACTTTGCCTGGTCGGGGATGATTTATACCGGGCTTTTTAACTATAAAAGTTGTAGGTGATTGAAAACTGAGAGAGTTGTAAACATGTGTGAACTTCTGGGAGTATCCGCGCTGCGACCGGTAACGCTCGAAATATCGTTTCAGAAAATGATAGAGCGGAGCGGTGAAGGCAATCCCGATGGTTGGGGAGCAGTGTTTTATGAAAAAAATGACGCTTACGTATTCCGTGAGCCACGTCCGGCGAGTGATAGTCGTCTCGCCAGTCTTCTCGGACAGTGCGGTGTAGAAAGTCGTTTAGTTCTTTCGCATATCCGTAGGGCGACGTCTGGCGCCACGGAATTGAGAAACACCCATCCCTTCACCCGGGAAATACAGGGGCGCTTACATAGTTTCGCGTTTAATGGCAATTTGCCTGGCGTATTCAATCTGGAATTAATGATGGATCGGTTTTGTCCGATTGGCGATACTGACGGTGAATTTGCTTTTTGCTGGATATTGGAGCAACTCGCCATGGAAGCTGTCGATGGTGACTGGAAACATACTGCAGCGGTGCTGCAATCCTGCGGTAACCAGTTAGCTAAAATGGGGCCAACCAATTTTTTATATTCGGACAGCCTGCACCTGTACGCCTATGCATCCCAACGTACCCATGCCGATGGGGTACATGCCCCCGGTCTCTATTACCACACCAGGCAATGCGAGCAGGCGCAGCAATCGGTTTCCTGTATCGGTTTAACCATCGAGTCACCGCCTGGTAACGAGCAGGAAATTGGCCTGGTTGCCAGTGTACCGCTCGGTGTCGAGGAGTGGTCTCCATTTGAAGAAAATCAATTGATGGTTCTGGTGAATGGCCATATTCTGGAAGCCGCGTAACGTCTGTTTTTCCTGGCGGCTTTTTCCTGCCAGCTTTTCAGCGGCAATGCTCACTACACTATTGGCTGTCCGTCGATATCTTTTTTACCGGCCCTCTTCAAGTAACCATCGGATCGCACGGTGGGTCAGTTCGTGCGCCGAAGAGAGGCCAAGTTTTTTCTTGATGTGGGTTTGATGGGTTTCGATAGTTTTGATACTCAGGTTCAGATGTTTGGCCATCTTGCTCACCGACATGCCCTGGCCGATCAGGTCGAAAATTTGTAACTCACGATTAGACAGCGCGTCGATATCTCGCTTATTGCCTGATCCGTTCACCATGCCAGAGAGAAGGCGCTCGGTCATGTGTTCGCTTAAATAGACCTTCCCTCCCAGTACCTGTCGAATCGCCAAAATAATCTTGTCCTGGGCCTCCTGCTTATTTATATACCCCCGGGCACCCGCGGCTAGTACGCGTTCGGCGTAGAGCGTTTCATCGTGCATCGAGGCTACCAGCATCAACGTCGTATAATCGTGAGCTTTGATGTGCTTAATCAATTCCAGGCCGCTACCACCAGCCAGGGACAGATCGATGATAGCCAGGTCGGGTTTTAGTACCTCAACCTGCTTCAGACCCTCGGCCATATCGTTGGCTTCTCCACAGACTTCCATGTCAGGAGTATCACCGATCAGTTGTGCAAATCCGGTTCGTACCAGTGGGTGGTCGTCAACAATCAGGATGCGTGCCATCAACTATGTTCCAGTGGTGTTTCGATCGGAAATCGACACTCTACCTGAGTGCCGCCTGCGCTAAGGCCAGTAGTCGAGAATTCGCCATCGATCAAACCGCAGCGGTATTTCATAATACGCAGACCCAATCCCGTAGAGTTTTCAGATTCAGGCGGTAAACCACGCCCATTATCGGTAACTTGCATTATTCCGTAGTCGTGTTCTCTTTTTATTATAATCGATATTCGGCTTGCCTCGGCATGTTTTACCGCGTTATTCAGGGCTTCCTGAGCTATGCGATACAGGTGCAT
>CAZJEJ010000093.1:2762-4487 GCA_964544945.1 uncultured Gammaproteobacteria bacterium
TGTCGAAGATCGATATCACCGACTGACAGGTGTATCGGGAAGTGGGTACCATCTTTGCGAAGGCCTGATAATTGCCGACCAGTTCCGATAATTTTTCCCATTCCAGTTTTAAGGTATTGGCTGATATATTGATCATGTATCTTTTTGTGAGGCATGGGCATCAGGCGATCGACGCGAGTACCAAGCAATTCGCCAGGTGAGTAACCAAACAATGTCTCCGCCGCCGCATTGACAAACTGGATGATGCCATGGGTGTCGATCAGAATGATCCCTTCCAGAGCGGTTTCGGCCAGGGTGCGAAAGGTTTCTGCCTGTTGTTCAATTTTTTGAGCGATAGGTTGGGTGATGTAAGAAAAAAGGGTGCTTGAAAACAGGATCGCGAGTATAGCCACCAGGAAGGATATCAGCCCGGCTTCGAAAAAAGGTTTTCGAATTTCAGCCAGATCTATCTTTACAACCAGTCCGAGGCCGAGTAGCTCCAGCGGTTCAAATGCTGCCAGTACCCGTTCCCCCCGATAGTCGAGGCCGATGATCGTTCCAGATTTCCCCGATAATGCCAGGCGCATTGGCTCGGCCCATTTTCCTGCCAGGGGAATCGATTTTGGCGTGTCCAGATCATAGTGCCGATAGTTGAGTACGAAGGTAATTTGCTCGCCCTGTTTTTTTGCCAGTAGGTATTCTCCGGTTTCACCAAATCCCTCGAATTGGCTATGAGCGTCGGCCACCTGTCTTAGAGTTTGTGCGCGCCAGTCGTTCGTGCGTTCCGGGTTATCTTGTGTGGTGTGGAACTGGGCAATCGCTTCGATTAACCGTGCCTGGCTCTTGACCGTATCGATCAGGCGCATGCGGTGCTGGGTAAAAGCTGCCTCGTAGAGTACTGCTATTGAAACTGCGACCACCACCACCGTGGTTATCGCCATAATGGCAATAAGTAACTGAAAATTATCGAGTTTCTTCACTCATTCAAGACTTGCCGAAAGATCCTGAGTCGAAATAGCCGGTAAGTCCCCATACCTGTATCAGGGAAACCCCGATAGTCTACCTGCAGATTAGCGGCCATGCTATCGACATTGTAAATGATTAACGGGGGGAAGTTACCGTGACTGCACAATTACAGGAAACGCCAATACGAGGAAATAATCCTTCGCACGCGCCAGCCTTCGATTCAAGCCCAGCTACAGCGAAACGGAAAATTTGCCGCGCCTGCGATGCTGCAGGTGGATGCCTGGCCTTAAAAATGATGGAGCATTCGGGGCAAGCAGGCCTGGTTCGCAATAATAGTCGTGTTCTCGGTCAGGGTGAACACGTATTTCGAGAAGGTGAAGAAGCCAATGCGCTTTATATCGTCAGGAGTGGTTCGGTTAAATCGTATTTGATTACCGAAGATGGCGAGGAACAGGTATTGGGCTTTTGCTTACCTGGAGATGTGATGGGTCTTGATGGCCTGGGATCCGAGGCATGTATGTCTTCGGCTATTACATTGGAAACCACATCGATATGCCGGTTACAGTTTGCTCAAATGTCGGAGCGAGGCCGTGGTCGCGTTTATCCGAGACTTATTTCAGATCAACTGGCGCGTGAACATAATTTGATTCTGATGCTGGCGAGGAAAGACGCAGATGGAAAACTGGCCAGTTTTTTGCTGGATCTATCGCGACGTTTCAAACGAAGTGGTTATGCGGGTAACGCTTATAAATTAAGTATGTCGCGCCAGGATATCGGTAA
>CAZJEJ010000093.1:4587-7531 GCA_964544945.1 uncultured Gammaproteobacteria bacterium
GTGCCTACTGAGTGAGCCCCACGTACCCGGTATAAACTCCAAACACGATAATAATTATGCCTGCCGTAGTGCGTACCGCCTGGCGCTGGATTATATGCCTGAGCTGCGCCGTGGCGACGCCCATTAGTACCAGGGTCGGTAGCGTTCCCAGCCCAAAGCCAAGCATCAGTATAGCACCTTGCTGCATACTGCCAGTCGTAAGAGACCAGGCCACCACGGCGTAAACCAGGCCGCAGGGTAACCAGCCCCAGATGATACCGAGGCCGAATGCCTGTAACGGATTGCGGACCGGTAACCAGCGTCGACCCCAGGGTTCGATTTTTCGCCAGATAAATGCACCCAGGCCTTCGAGTATCGACAGTATGCGCCACCAGTTAGCCAGGTACATACCGAGCGCCACCATAAATATCGAAGCTATGAATGCGCCAACAGGCAAACTCGGTAGTGGGTTTAGTTCGGAAACACCAGCTCCGACGAGCCCGGCCAGCGCGCCGATCAGGGTGTAGCTCAAAATACGACCCGCGTTGTAGGCAAGCAGATGTTTTAACAACAGGGCTTTAGTGTTTCGAGCAGGGTCGGAGAGACCCTGGCTCAGGGCACTGACGATTCCCCCGCACATGCCAACACAGTGGGTTGAGCCCAACAGGCCAACCATGATTGCTGCGACGAACGAGAATTCCGTCGGCATCATTTATTTCACGCTGGACGAAAATACCAGGCTAGTATCGCCGGGTCTCCATAGCGATGCAACCAGCCGCCATTCTTTGGTGCTGACCTGTACGTCCCAGCGACCGAGCGATAGCGCGGTAAATTCGCCAATATAATCCCTTTCACCTACCCGCTTAAGAAGCACTGTCTGATCACGACCTGCCCGTGTGGCGTGGAAAAATTGAAGTACCAACTGCTGATCAAGCACAGAGCTTGCCCCCGAATCCAGTCTGAACTGTAATCTGTTACGGCTGGCATCAAGGCGTAGTGTTGCTTCGAGACCCAACGCTGTCGCCTTATTATCCCGGTCGAGGACAAGGTTTATTTCCTTTCCCTGCTGGTAATAATCATCCATCACCAGCCCGGTGTCCGATAGAATTGCCAGGGTTAACATGATAAATCCCATGACCACTGCGCTAGAGGGAATCAGTATCAACATCCATACAAAGGGATCTCTTTTCCATGAGTACTGGCGCTGGTCTTCCAATTTATATCCTGGGCCCGAGAAAGCGGGCATCCTCTACTACCGAGAGATGGTTCAGATCTTGCGCCTGCAGATAGAAGCGCACTGGCGTGCTGCGGGCAATTAAATCGCCTTCGGCGGCCTGTAGTCGAACCACAATCTCGCTGATGGCCCCACTTTCTACCCTGATTACCGGAGAGTCCATTTCCAGGTTTAAATTAGGAATACCATCGGCCCAAAGTCTGTATTGATGCGGTAAGTCGTCCATATTCAATATTTTGAGGGTATAGACATTTTCGATCAGCCCTTCGCTGGTTTCCCGATACAGGTTGTTGCGATCGCGAATTACATCCAGATTTAGAGCGACGCGCTGGGTTAAGCTGAACAGGATTGTTGTCAATGCAATCAGTAGAATAGCGGCATAGACCAGAATCCGTGGGCGCAAAATCCGGGTTGAGTGACCCAGGCCGGCGTTCTCCGTGGTATATCGGATTAAGCCCTTTTCATAGTTCATTTTGTCCATCACATCGTCGCAGGCATCGATGCATGCCGAACAGGCGATGCATTCGTATAGCAGGCCGTCTCGAATATCGATACCGGTCGGACATACCTGCACGCAAAGGGTGCAATCGATGCAATCTCCAAGCTCCAGGGTCTGTCTGTCGGCACTGCGTTTTCGTGATCCACGTGGATCACCACGCTGCTTATCGTATGCGATGATGAGCGTATCATCGTCGAACATGGCACTTTGAAAGCGCGCGTAGGGACACATGTACTTGCACACCTGTTCCCGCATCCAACCCGCGTTACCATAGGTGGCAAAACCATAAAATAGTATCCAGAAGGTCTCCCATGGCCCGAGTTCATACTGGATCAATCGAGTGGCAAGTTCGTCAACAGGTGTAAAATAGCTGACGAAGGTAAACCCCGTCCATAACGAAAAGAGAATCCAGACAGTATGTTTAGTGGCCTTTATGCGAACCTTGGAGATACTCCATGGTGCATTGTCGCGCTTTATCTGGCGGCCTGGACTGCCTTCAATCCTGCGTTCGAACCACAGAAAGGCCTCTGTCCAAACGGTTTGTGGGCAGGCATAGCCGCACCAGATACGGCCCAGCATTGCGGTAAAAAAGAAAAGAGAAAGACCGGCGATGATCAGCAATCCTGCCAGATAGATAAAATCCTGCGGCCACAGGGTCAGGCCAAAGATATAAAATTTGCGCGCGGGCAGGTCGAACAAAATGGCCTGATGCCCATCCCAGCGTAGAAGAGGCAGGCTATAAAATATACCCAGTAATATAAGCACCCCTGTGGCACGCAAACGGGCAAATCGCCCGTGTGCCTCACGCGGGTAAATTTTTTCGTGTTTGGCGTAAAGGGGTTGCTCGAATTGCTGGTCGTCTAACGGACCTTTGGCCTTGCGGGCGCCCGATTGAGCAGCCATCGGCTTAGTCGTCAAACTGACCGCTACTGGTCGTAGTTTGATCGTAGGTCAGTGTGAAATAGAGAGTGCCGATACTGGATAAAGCTGTCAGACCCCAAAAAACAAAAAAACCGATCGTATAGATTCCCAGTCTATTGATATCGGTGTCTATATCAAAAGGAGTCAGATTTTTTGGATCGAAAGCCGAGAAAAACAACCCGGTCGCGATTATTGCAGTCATGAACGAAGGCCACAGCACAACGATGTACATTTGCAGTTTAGGGAGCACTTTCGCGGACGAAACCGACAAATTATTCTCCCGAAAGCCCGTAAATATAGGCAGCAATCAG
>CAZJEJ010000093.1:7631-8977 GCA_964544945.1 uncultured Gammaproteobacteria bacterium
TCGCGGAGGTTAGGAAAGCCACGTGCACCACGAGCATCGGAGCCGTGGCAGGTTGAGCAGTAGTTCAGGAATAGCCGCGCGCCCATTTTTTTTGCCTTCTCGTCGTACACCAGGGTTTTAATATCCTGCTTCAAAAAAGCTTTAAACAGAGGGCCGTATTTCGCTTCAGCCTGCTCCATCTCCTGCTCATAAGCCTGGGTAGAGGTCCAGCCTAACAAGCCCTTGAAAGTACCGAGACCCGGGTACAGCAACAGGTAGACAGCGGCAAATACCAGGGTTATATAGAATAAGCCTAACCACCAGCGGGGTAGTGGATTATTCAGCTCTCTCAGATCGCCGTCCCAGACATGCCCGGTATCTTCAGCGTCCGTATCCGCCTGGCTGCCTTTTGGGTCCATCCATCGAAGAAGCCAGAAACACGCGATTATGCCAAGCACTGTAGGAACAATGATAAACCAGTTCCAAAATTCACTGTTAAAGTCAGACATCGTCGCGCCCCGGATTTTGCTCGTCTACGGTCAACACCTGTTCGTCCTCCAATAGCAAATTTGCAGCATGGTCAAACGCGGCGCGGCGTTTTTTGCTGAAAGCCCAGACAATGATGCCGATAAAAGTTACCAGTACTACGACTGTCCACACGGAATGAAATATAGCCAAATTCATCATATTATCTCCTTGACTTTAATTCGATGCCCAGACCCTGCAAATAGGCGACCATTGCGTCCAGCTCGGTCTTGCCGGCCAGTGCTTTGGGTGCATTGGCAATCTGCTCATCGGTGTAAGGTGCTCCGAGGGTTCGCAGTGTTTCCATCTTGGTTATTATATCGCTGGCGTCGAGTTCGGTTGTCGCAAGCCATGGGTACCCCGGCATGATCGATTCCGGCACGACATCGCGTGGGTTGGTTAGATGCACACGGTGCCACTCATCGCTATAGCGTCCGCCTACGCGGTGTAGATCGGGACCGGTACGCTTGGACCCCCATTGAAAGGGGCGGTCATAAACGAATTCGCCTGCGACAGAATAATGTCCGTAGCGCTCGGTTTCGGCTCTGAATGGTCGAATCATCTGCGAGTGACAGACGTAACAGGATTCACGCACATAGATATCACGTCCCGATAGTCGTAGTGCCGAGTAAGGCTTCAGTCCTGCAATCGGTTCCGTTGTCGAATCCTGGAAAAACAGGGGTACGATCTGGACCAGCCCCCCGACGGAAACAACGAGCAGAACCAGTATGATCATCAGCCCGATATTTGTCTCTACTTTGTTATGTCCGGTAGCCATAGTTATTTCCTAGTGGGAGGCCGCAGGTTCGGGAATTTCGACCAAAATGGGCCTGGCCCCGGCT
>CAZJEJ010000094.1:0-3887 GCA_964544945.1 uncultured Gammaproteobacteria bacterium
CGTCGGGGGACAAAAACATCGTCAGCGGCCAACCGCCCGGGCGGCGCGCGATCAGCTGATGCGCAGCCTGGTAAATTCGATCGATGTCGGGGCGTTCTTCGCGGTCAACCTTGATATTGATGAAATGCCGATTCATGATCGCGGCGGTGTCATGGCTTTCGAAGGATTCATGCGCCATTACATGGCACCAGTGGCAGGCGGAATAACCGATCGACAGCAGGATTGGTTTATTTTCTTCGCGGGCCTGATCAAGCGCCTGTTGCGACCAGGGTAGCCAGTTAACCGGGTTGTCGGCGTGCTGGCGCAAATAGGGACTGGATTCCTGGGCTAATGCATTCGGCATGTCGATATCCAGGTACCGGCAAGTGAAGTGCCTCCAGGCGAGAATTGTCGAATGCACAATTTGCTATTGGGGGTTCGAGAAATTTCTGCATGTGTATACATTGTGAAAAGTAGGGCAGCGTGTTCCCTGATGATTTCCTGTTAATACAAAAATATGTCGATCTGAATCACCCTGTTATTCAATAGGACTGGGTAACCGGGGTCAAACTTATTCTACTAACCAGGCATTATTTTACTGATTTTTTCCATTTAATGAGAATTTGGGGGGAGACAAATCCATACCAGGCTGCTTCCATCACCTGACTTAAGTCATTGATAACAGTGAGCTTAAATTATATTGTCGATGAATTTAATCTCCAGGGACCTGTATAGAGTGCTGGAAATTTAAGCATTCCCCAGGGCGCTATCCTCAAGCATTAAAATCGGTTAACTTGTCGGTACCCGGCTAAGCAACCTATAAAGGAAGAGCCTACTTGCACACCGATATCATTCTCACCGGTACTGGATACCCGCGACCCCATGCCCTGCGTGCTGGTCCCGGTATGCTGGTACGACGAGGCACGACGGTACTGCAGTTCGATGCCGGGCGGGGTACGGCCATGCGTCTTGCGGCCCTCGACATCAGTTGCCGGGATCTGAGTGCGGTGTTTATCAGCCACCATCATTCGGATCACATGGTGGCGTTACCGGATTTGGTGCTGAGCCGCTGGACGGTGCGCGATCGGGACACCGAAGACAGTCCTTTGGAGGTAGTTGTTCCCCAGGGTCCGGCGCAACAATTTGCCGAACAGCTACTAGATATCTGGAGCGATGATATCGCCGTGCGCTGTGCTCACTCGCAGCGCGCGAGCCGGCCGACACTCGACTGCCGGAGCTTTGCCGCCACCGATTCAGCCGCTGTTATCTGGCAAAACTCCGATTTGACGGTAGCCGCCTGTAAGGTGCATCACGAGCCGGTGGATCCGGCGCTGGCATTCAAGGTAAGCAGTGACGAAGGCGTGGTAGTAATCAGCGGAGACACCCGAGTTTGTGATGAAGTGGCTGAGCTGGCTGCCGACGCAGATGTGCTGGTGCATGAAGTCATACGTCGCGAACCGATTGAGAGTGCTGGTTATGCGTCTATTCTTGATTACCACGCCGAAAGCGTTGCTCTCGGCAGTATGGCGGCAGCGATTAGTGTGCCGGTGCTGATGCTGACCCATTTGATCCCGGCCCCGGATACACCAGAGGAAGAACAGCGGTATGTCGATGAAATCCGCGCCGGTGGTTATCGGGGAAAAATCATCGTTGGCCGGGATTTAAGCCGGGTCGTTCTGCCAATTGACGGGAGTTCCTCGGATTGAACTGAATCTCGCCGCGTACTAAATTCGACTGTTTACTTTTTCTTTGACGAAGTGCAATTGTGTCGTAGCGTCTTCAGAATCCGTAAAGACGCCGGCAATCGCTAACAGGCTCTCAATGGTGTGCCTTTGATCGCCGATCACTATGGGCTGAAGTGGATTCACATATCCCTCCATAAAGTGCACTAGTCTCCTGTTTTTTACCAAATAGGTGCCGTTAGTTGAATTGAGGTCGCGCAGGTAAATTTTCCCATTGGTAATATTTATTTCGGCATGATGTTTACTGACCTTGGGAGAATCAATATAGATATGACCATCTCTGCCTATAATATACCTTCGCCCCTCCATGAGCCCGATCAATACGCCCAAACTGTTATTCATTTCAACTCCTCCACAACGCTGCTATTACCACAAGTCTAGGCCCGGGAAGAGATAAATTATGTTAAACATTGCTCAATTAGGCCGATTGGCTTTTTCCGCGAAAATAATTCCTGAGGAACCTGTCAAAAAACAGGAGTCACTTCCGAGCTTCTTTTAACCAGGTCAGCCATAGACGATACCCTGCTTTTGCCCTAGCAACCGCGGGTCTCTGGATTTAATCAGCACCGGTCGACCCTCCAGAATTTCGAAGCAGCGTTGTAGTGTTTCTTCTTCCAGGCGAAGCATTGCCTCGGTGGTGTAGAAGGTGAGGTGAGGGAGCAAGATTACATTATCCATATCGTATAGCTCGCTAAGCAAATGGTTTGATTTTGAAAGCGGTTCTTCGCTGTAAACATCGAGACCAGCACCCGCAATTTTGCGGGATTTGAGGGCCGCCAGCAACGCGACCTCATCAACGATTGCGCCACGAGATACATTAATAATAAAAGCCTCGGCTTTCATGCTGGCAAGCTCTTTTTCACCAATCAAATGATGCGTCGCATCATCGAGCACCGAGTGGATGGATACGAAGTCACACCGCTCCAGCATAGCATTTAGATCATCGACTTTCTCGATGCCGTATGTCTTCATCGTTTCGGCGCTCAGGTTCGGGTCGAAGCCTAATATCCGTGCCCTGAATCCGGCTCCCGCCATACGCGCCATACTGCGTCCGATGCGGCCCGTACCGACCAGCCCGACTGTCTTTTCAGCTAAATCACTCCCGATCCAGTGCGCTGTAGGCCATGCCCAGCCGTCTTGTTGCATCGTGTTGTTCAGGGGAACCAGCTTTTTAGCCAGTGCAATCATCAGCGTAAAAGCACCTTCTGCCACTGTTTCTTCGGCATATTCGGGGATATTAACCACGGGAATTTCCCTGGCTTTCGCCGCCTCAATGTCGATGGCGTCTATCCCGACACCGTATTTGACAATACCCTTCAATTTCACGGCATTATCGATAATTCGGGCAGTGATAGGTGTGTAGCACATCAAAATCAGGTCGGCATCTCGTGTTTCCTGAACAAGTCGGTCTTCGTCTATGTTATCCGGCAACAGGACAAGATCGATACCTTTTCCACGCAGGACTCGATCCACATGCGGACATTCGAGTGCCTGATCGGTACGGACAATTTTTATTTTCTCGCTCATTACCAGTCTTCCCAGGTTAACGGTGTCCCCAGTATGCTAAAATTCCGGCCGAGGTTTTGCACCAGTGATTGATATTACCGCTTCATCTAACAAGATAGAACTCCCGCGAAAACCTGCAGCCCGGGCTCCATTTCAGGTCATGGTAAAACCCATAGGCGCTTTGTGTAACCTGGACTGCGAGTATTGTTATTATCTGGATAAATCCAGCATGTTCAAAGGTTCGAAATTTCGAATCACGGACGAAATACTCGAAAAGCATATCAAGGATTATATAGAAGGCCAACCAGATGGATGCCGGGAAGCAGGATTCACCTGGCAAGGTGGCGAGCCAACTTTATTGGGCATAGATTTTTTCAGTAAGGCGCTAAAGCTACAGGATAAGTATCGAAAGACAGGATTAGAAATCACTAATGCTATTCAGACCAACGGGACTAAACTGGATGATCGATGGTGCAAATTTCTTAAGCAGAATGATTTCCTTGTAGGTATTAGCCTGGATGGGCCTAAAAGCCTGCATGATCGATATCGAAAAACCAGGGATGGTAAAGGATCGTTTCAACAAGTGAAACGTGGGCTCGACAAGCTTATCAAACACCAGGTTGAATTTAATGTTCTTACCGCTGTACAGCGGGATAACGG
>CAZJEJ010000094.1:3987-8927 GCA_964544945.1 uncultured Gammaproteobacteria bacterium
CGGTCTCTGGTGTTAGAGCATAATGGCGATGTCTTCGCATGCGATCATTTCGTATTCGATGATTTTCGCATAGGTAATATCGGACAGAAAACTTACCTGGACATTGTTGATGGCGAACAGCAAAGCAAATTTGGGCAAGTTAAAGAAAAAGAACTAACCAGGCGTTGCAAGCGTTGTGATGTTCGCCAATTTTGTAATGGCGGTTGCCCAGCCCATCACTTTGTCAGTTTTCGTAATGAAGAATACGCACATAATTATCTTTGCGCAGGTTATCAGGGTTTTTTTAGATATGCGCGGCCCTATTTAGAGGCTATCGCCCTGGCGCTACGAAATCGGTTGCCCGCTAACCAGTACCACCGTTTTTTAACCACGGGTGGATTAGTACCAGGCAGAAATAATCCCTGTCCCTGCGGTAGTGGCAAAAAATTTAAGAAATGCTGTGCATGACAATCGTCATACGACGATTGCTTACCGGTGATGGCAAGGAAAATAGCAGCGGCTTAAAACATATGTTTTAATGATACCGTTAACAGAATAGATATTGATTCATGACTCAAAATAACCTGGATTTTGGTGCGTATTCCGACTTCGGTGAGCTGCGCGCGGTAATAGTCGGTAGCGCCGAGGGTTTGGCTCTACCTCCCTTTAATCCCACCCTGCACCATTACAACGACGAAGTCCAGGCAGCGCTCAAAGCAAGCGGCGACGCGCCGCTAGATGTCCGTAAGGCCATGCCCGAGCGCTGGCAGAAAACTGTAGAGCAACTGGATAACCTTGCCGCGCTGTACCAGGAAAACGGTATCCAGGTCTACCGACCGAGGCCGTTTACCGAGGAGGAACGTCATTACCTGACTGATCTACAGCCCGGTGCTTCTCTGCTTTATCCGGCAGACCCGGTTTACACTGTAGGAAAACACTATATCGAAGTGAATATCCGGCGCGCCTACCGGCGCAAGGAAGTATTTCCATTGCGCGATGTGGTCGCACCCTTGCTTGCTGCTGATTCTGGAACGCATCAGGTGGTGATGCCGCCGGCGCAACCTTTCACGCCATCTAGCGACGGCCCTGGCCCTTTCCTCGAAGGCGGCGACATCATTTGCTATCGTAATCATTTGTTTGTGGGTGAGTCGGATATTGCCAGCAATCGCGCCGGCACAAAGTGGTTGCGAAACTACATCGAAGCTTTCGGGTACCAGGTACATTCCATGCCTATGCGGGGCAATATGCTGCACCTGCTGGGCGTCATGGCGCTGGTGCGAGAAGGCGTGTTGTTATTGTATCGTGATGAACTACAGTGCGAGTTGCCAGAACCACTGAAGGACTGGGAAGTGATAGAACTGAGCGAGGCCGAGGCCAGGGCTTATGCTACCGTTGGTGTTAGCCTCGACGACAGTCGCTACGTTATACCCACAGGGCTAGGTCGTGTGGGCGAAGAGTTGGCCCGGCATGGCGTGGAGCCTGTCGAAATTGAATATGATCACGTGGGTTACTGGGGTGGCAGTGTTTGCTGTTCCACCCATGCGATTGCCAGGAACCCCTGATTCCGTGGCAACCCAATATGCACTCGGCCCGTTGACTCCGGATTTGACTCGGAAAATCCTGCGTGCTGTCGACAGCGGTTTCGAGAAACAGCTGGGCTTTACCATGGAAATGATGCGTCATCCCTCTTTGCGCGGGCAGGAACACACCGCGCAGGCCTGTTTCTACGATGCACTTAGCAGCCGGGGCTACGAGATGGATCGATGGACTATTGACGTCGCGCAAATCGAAAATCATCCAGGATTTTCGCCGGTTAAAGTCAGCTACGAGAATGCCGTTAATGTGGTTGGCACACATCATCCGACCAGTGCCCAGGGCCGCTCGCTGATTCTGAACGGACACGTGGACGTAGTTCCCACCGGCCCGCTGGAGATGTGGACGCGACCACCGTTCGAGCCAAATATCGAGGGTGACTGGTTGTATGGCCGAGGTGGGGCAGATATGAAAGCCGGCCTGTGTGCCAATGTCTACGCGCTAGATGCTTTGCGTACTCTCGGATTGCAACCAGCGGCGCGTGTGCACGTACAATCGGTGACGGAAGAGGAATGTACCGGAAATGGTGCTCTATCTGCTCTGCTGCGTGGCTACCAGGCCGATGCTGCTATCATTCCAGAGCCCGAGGGGAATATGCTGGTGCGCGCGAATGCAGGGGTGCTCTGGTTCCAGGTGCATGTTCAGGGCCGACCTGTCCACGTGCGTGAAGCAGGTCAGGGCGCGAACGCGATCGAAGCCGCGTACCGACTGATCGAAGCGCTGAAAACACTCGAAGCAGCCTGGAATGAGCGGCAGACCCAATACCGATATTTTGAAACCCTGGATCACCCAATCAATATCAACATCGGTAAAATTGCAGGGGGCGACTGGGCCTCGTCGGTTCCAGCCTGGTGTACCCTGGATGTTCGTGCTGCGATCTATCCAGGCGTCGATCCCGAGGATGCCGCAAAGGAGATCGAGGCTTGCCTTCAGGAGAAAAGTCGTAGCGACCCGTTCCTCGCCGAACACCCGCCCCGGGTCGAATACAATGGTTTCTTTGCTCGCGGCTACGTGCTGGAGGAGGGTAGCGACGCCGAGCGTGTACTGGCCAGGGCACATCAACGGAGTTTCGACCGTAGCCTGGAGTCTATTGTGACTCCAGGTTATCTGGACGGCCGGGTTTTTGTCCTGTACGACGACTGCCCCTGCCTGGTCTATGGTCCGGTATCGCGGGATATCCATGCATTTGACGAACGGGTCAGTCTCGAGTCGGTCCGCCGGATTACAGCCACGATAGCGCTGTTCGTCGCCGAATGGTGCGGCCTCGAGCCTGCATTCTAGTTGATTCAGGGCGGTTCTATTTTGCTGGAATATCCGGCCCTGGATTTATATTCTATTCACTTAAAACAAAAAGACCTAAATCATGGCATCATTACAGGATCAATTACTTAAGGCTGGCCTGGTAGACAAAAACAAGGCTAAGAAAATAAGTAGAGACAAACAAAAACAGGCCAACTTAGCTCGCAAAACCGGGGGAAAGACTATTAAAGAGGCCAAGGATTCAGCCCAGCTAAAACAGGAAAAAAGAGTTGCTCGTGACCGTGAACTAAATCTACAAAAGCAGATGCTATCCAATCAAAAAGCGATTGCTGCTCAGATAAGACAGTTAATAGATATCAATAAGCTGGATAGAGATCAGGGTGCATTCCCCTATAGTTTCATTTACAAAAACAAAGTGAAAAACATTCTTGTCACCGAAAGTTTGAAGAAACAACTAACCCTGGGTCGTCTCGCTATCGTCACTTTACTGGTAGACAAGGATAGAAAATTTGAAATTGTGCCAGCCCCTGTGGCGAAAAAAATTGCCCAGCGCAATGCCGGATGTATCGTACAACTCAACGAGAAAGAAAACACAGAGGAAAATGAAGATGACCCATATGCCGATTACCAAATCCCCGACGATTTAACCTGGTAGGTTAAAGACAACCTTTAGACTGGCGTTAGCAAGCAACTAACATAAGGTTTATACTTTCTACCCCAGGGGAATTAATAACCCGGCAGCCAGGGTTAAGACACGCATGTACTACAACAACATCTTAGAGACTATAGGTAACACTCCTCTGGTAAAATTGAACAGGACCGTTGCCGATATAGACGCCACCATATTAGCCAAAATAGAAACCTTCAATCCGGGTAATTCCATCAAGGACCGCATGGCCGTGACGATGATCGAAGATGCGGAGGCAGCGGGTACATTGAGGGCAGGCGGAACCATTATCGAGGGCACTTCCGGAAATACCGGTATGGGGTTGGCGCTGGTGGCGATTGTCAAAGGGTATCAGCTGATCTGTACCATGCCCGACAAGCAGTCTAAGGAAAAGATAGACATTCTGAGGGCCATGGGAGCCGAAGTAGTGGTTACCCCAACCAATGTGGCGGCAGATGACCCGAGATCTTACTACTCGGTGGCAAAAAAATTAAACGCAGACATTCCCAATTCTTTTTACCCGAACCAATATCACAATCTTTCAAACAGAAAAGCCCATTACGAAACTACCGGTCCGGAGATCTGGGAACAAACGGAGGGCAAGATCACGCACCTCGTAGTGGGTGTAGGTACCGGCGGTACCATTTCCGGTGTTTCCAGATACCTGAAAGAACAAAACTCCAGTATTCAGGTCTGGGGAATCGATACCTACGGTTCAGTATTTAAAAAATATCATGAGACCGGTGAATTTGATGAAAGTGAGATCTATTCTTACCTCACCGAGGGAATTGGCGAAGATATCCTTCCTGACAATGTAGAATTTGACCTGATCGATCATTTTGAAAAGGTGACCGACAAAGACGGGATGCTCATGACTAGAAGGTTGGCAAGAGAAGAGGGGATCTTCGTGGGCAATTCAGCCGGTAGTGCTATTGCCGGACTGAGGCAACTTAAAGATCAACTGGGTCCTGAAGATCTCGTGGTAGTTATATTTCACGATCATGGTAGCAGGTATGTAGGCAAAATATTTAACGAAGACTGGATGAGTGACCGCGGTTTCCTGAGCAGAGAAAAGCCCAGGGCAATTGACCTGATTCAGGCTAACAAAGACAGAAAGCTGATCACCATATCTCCCGATGAGAAGTTGAGTTCAGCCATTGAGAAAATGAATCAATTTAATATTTCCCAGATGCCTGTATCTAAAGAAGGCAATTTCGTGGGATCGCTGGACGATAAGACCATTTTCCAGTCCCTGCAAAAAAATCACGAGAACCGGCACATACTGGTTTCAGAGATTATGGGGCCTCCTTATCCACTTGTGAATGCGAGTAGCACTATCGAAGAGATTAGCGAAATGATCGACCGAAACAATCAGGCGGTTATCGTTGTCGGTGATAATGGCCTGTTCCACATTATTACCATGTACGATCTCATAGAGGCC
>CAZJEJ010000095.1:0-8891 GCA_964544945.1 uncultured Gammaproteobacteria bacterium
GTCACTCTCTCACACAATAGTTAATCTATACAAACGAGCAATTTTTATATGGATTAGTAAATTTAATTCATATGATAGCTGCCGCACCGCTACCAGGCGTTACGGTGAGGTATGGGATTTACTCGGTTGAGGGGATCCCTAATTGAGCCAAAACCCAGTCGAGAAAATTTGCCGCGGTCTGGCTCAATTTAACATTTTGCGCCCACAAAATATGATAGCCATAACCCTCAAGAGCGATGTGGAACGGAGCCACGAGATCACCGCGGGAGAGCTCGTCGGCCACTAAGTCGTCGGCGAGCATCACACCCTGGCCATCGAGTGTCGCCTGAGTTCGAACTACCGGGTCCGCAATGGTACGGCCGATGTCGATAGACTCTCGAGAAACCCTGGCCTTTTCTAGCCAGGCCGGCCATAAATCGACATTCTCCTGATCGTGGAGCAATGTGGCGTGGCGCAAGTCATTCGGTTGCCTAAGCCCGTTTTTACCCTCAAGCAGCGAAGGCGCACAAACTGGCAACATGGCCATGGGGAGCAGTTCTCGGGATTCAGCGCCCCTCCAGGGCGCCTGCCCCCAGCGAATTGCGAGATCGTACAGTCCGACCTCGAAATCAGGCACGTTGACGGCATGTTGGAGTTGCAAAACCGTATCGGGATAAGCATCCAGGAATCCGTTTAGCCGCTTCGACAACCACCGCGTCGCAACATAAGTGCTGACCGCGACAGTCAGGGTCGCCGCCTTTTGGTTGCTGGTTAGGGCATTTATTTCCGTATCGATATCCATCAACGCATGCCGTGTCACCTTATGCAGTCGTTCACCAGCAGCGGTCAGGGTTACTTTGCGGATCTCCCTGTGGAAAAGCTTAATTCCAAGCCGAGATTCAAGTTCACGGATTTGATAGCTAACCGCACCCTGGGTGATATGCAGCTCCTCTGCAGCCCGGGTAAAACTCATCCTGCGCCCAGCAACTTCGAAAATGCGCAGGCTGTTAAGGGAACCTATTTTCTTTAACATACCGGCACTATAACTAATTAAAAGAACTAAAAGGGGACGGAGGGATTAAAATTTGACCAGTTACAGCAAGATTACTAATCTCGTTATTAGTCAACCAAATCCACAAGCAACGGAATTGCTATGCCAGGACGCGCAAGGATGTACCTGCCAGAGCTGGCATACCGTCGAGTTATTCCAGCAATGCCTGGGGCGATAACAGTTGGATAACCCCGCATGCAGAATACAAAAGACTGGGAGAAACGCGAGATATTCGATGCCGTAGCTATCGTGAGTTGTTTAAGAACCATATCGAAGTGAGTGATATACACTTGATACGTAAAGCGACACACTACTGTCAACCGGTGGGGGATGATAGATTTAAGCAAGAGATTGCAAGGAAATACATTATCAAGATAGGTCAGGCTAAACGAGGCAGGCCAAGGAAGATCGAGGATGAGTTGGTTAAATTTTAATCCCTCCGTCCCCTTTTTACTCTCCGCTTTTTACTCTCCGCCTTTTTACTTCGTCCCCTTTTTACTTGGATCGGTCATCTTGACCTTTGATGTAAACCTGTCCAGAGGTGAAATAGAACCACTCACACGAGAATTTTCAGGTCGATTATTGTTGAAGATTTTTGACCGCGGCATCGGCGAGTTTCAGGCGTTGAATCTTGCCTGAAGGCCCTTTCGGTAATTCATCCATGAACGATATCGATTTGGGCGCCTTGAATCTGCCCAGCTTTTCCACGCAAAAATCTTCAAGTTCAGCTTCGGAACAACTGGCACCGGGTTTGAGTGCGACACAGGCGAGTATTTCCTGACCATAATTATGGTCAGGAATTGGAAATGCGGCTGCTTCAAGCACCGCGCTGTGCTGGTATAGTACTTCGTCGATTTCGCGCGGGGCAATATTTTCACCCCCCTTGATGATGATTTCCTTGAGGCGCCCGGTGATGAAAAAGTAACCATCGTCGTCTTTGTAGGCAAGATCGCCGGTATGCAACCAGCCATCTGCTCTAAGCGCCTCAGCGGTGGCTTCGGGGTTTTTGTAATATTCTTTCATGACGTTGTCGCCACGGATCATCAGTTCACCCGGCTCACATCGGATCGCTTCTTTACCCTGTTTGTCGGTTATCATCGCCTCGTTGCCAAAAGCGATTCCAGGCGAGCCATACCTGGGCAAAGCGGGTGGCATAGGATTAGAAAGAATCTGAGCTGCGGTTTCGCTCAAACCCATGGTCTCGACGACTGCGACCGCAAATTGCGCTTCGAACCGTCGATGCATGTCTGGCGATAATGGGGCTGAGGCGGATCGTCCAAAGCGTAATTGAGGACGGTCCTGCGCGATACAGGTAGGCTCGTCGAGGCGCTCTGCCGCTTCGAGCAGATAGGCAATTATCGTTGGCACTACACTAAACCAGGTGCATTTCCACGTGTCGATCAGTGACCAGAAATCACCTGTACTAAATTTGTAAGGCATCACCACGCTGCCACCGCTAACCAGCGGCCCCATCACGGTAACCATTTCGCCGTTGATGTGATAAAGCTGTAGTACACACAGCGCACGGTCTCCGGTATGCAACTGATGTGCCGCCGCAGTATTGTTGCCACCGGCAATCACTGCCCTGTGCGTCAGAACAACGCCCTTGGGACGACCTGTCGTACCTGAAGTATAAATCAACAGGGCTTCGTCTTCCTGCGTCAGTACGGGTGCTTCCATTTGTTCTGCTGCTGCAAGCGTGACTGGCCACTGCGGGCCGTTATCCCGGCAAGTCGGTATTATCTGAATCTGGGGTGACAGGTCTGCAAATACGGCGCTGTATTTTTGCCGATAGACTTCCTCAACGAATATTACCCTGGCATCGCAATGTTCGATGACATAACGTAATTGATCATCTCCACAGACGGCATTTAGCGGCACAATGACACGACCACTGTACATGGTTCCGAGGAAGATTTTTACGCTCCAAAGACCGTTGCTCATTAAAAACGCAGCCTTGTCGCCTTTCGCAAGGCCCAGTGCTGCCAGGTATTGCCCAATGTTCTGCGTCGCTTGTTGCAGGCCCGAATAGCTCAGCTCATAGCTGATTTCTGGAGAGATTAAAAAGGTCGAGTCCGCCCGCGTGCTGGCTTTAGCATTGATAATGGATTGGACGGTTGTCATCGCATTGTTTACTCGGAAGAAGGCATGCCATCGATCCCGTATTTATGCCAAAATTCGCCGAATATATCCGCTTTTAACGGTTCGTTTTTTGGGATGGTGCGGGCGATACGGGTAGTATTGAGAAAATGCCGATAATTCATATTGTCCGGTATGCTATTGCCGCCCCAGGAGCCACAGCCCATCGACAATGAAAAAGGCAGGCCATTGTCAAAACTGCCCCCGGTGGCGAAGCAATGCGCCTGGTTGACGATGACCCGGCAGGTATCCATTTCGAGTCCGAGGCGCATGATGTGCTCGTCATTATCAGTGTGGATACCAACCGAATGGCCTTTGCCCTTGTAATCCAGAATGCGACTGACAGTCTGGAATGCATGGTCAAAATCTGCCGCGCGATAAATAGTCAAAACCGGACTGAGTTTTTCATCCGAATAAGGATAGCCGGGGCCAATACCGGTTTCCTCGACCATCAGAAACCCGGCATCCTCCAGGCCATCACGAGTCAGACCCGTGATCTCGCAGATTCTACTAGCGGTTTGCGCGATTAGTTCGCGATTTAAATGGCCGTCGACCCAGAGACTACTTTGCAATTGATCCTTCTCTTGTGGATTCAATAAGCGCCCACCTTGTTGGTGCAGGGCAGCAAGCATGTTGTCGTAAACACTATCGACCAGGACGAGGCTATTTTCTGATGAGCAACTGGTAGCATTGTCGAAGGTTTTCGATGCCGCTATTTTTGCCGCCGCATCGCTGAGATCGGCACTATCATCGACTATCACCGGAACGTTACCGGTACCGACACCAACTGCCGGGGTACCGCTTTCGTAACAGGCCCGGACGTTGTTTGCGGATCCGGTGGCGACGATCAAATCGACCTGACGCACGAGTTCGTAGGATTCGGCCTTGTTGATCGGAAGCGGTAAATGCTGCACCAGATCGGTTGGTGCGCCGACGCGTTGCAATTCGTTGTGAATCAGTTCAACTAATTTTGCGCAAACTTTTTGACCTTTGGGGGACGGTGCAAGGATAATCGCATTGCGGCCTTTCAAGGCGTTGAGGGTTTTGTTAAATGGAGTTGCTACCGGATTGGTAGACGGCACGATTGCGCCTACCACACCGACAGGTCTAGCAATTTCAATGAGGCCCTTTTCCGGGTACTCGGCGATGACGCCGACTGATTTGGCACCCTTTAAATCACGAAGCAGGCCCAGGGTCTTGCGGTAGTTTTTGCGAATTTTGTCTTTGTATTTACCGATACCGGTATCCTTGATTGCCATCTCGGTGAGCAGGTGATTGTTTTTGCTGTTGATGATGGTCCAGCCGACTGCGGTTACCACTTCATCGACTTGCTCCTGGTCGTAGCGCTGATAAATAAGCTGTGCTGCGCGAGCTTTTCCTATCAGCGCTGCGACATTCGCTTTTACTTCAGAATTTTGTTCTGATGGCATGCCATTCATCCTCTCGAAACCGGTGCAAAAAGCCTGGGCCTAATAAATTGATCAGGATCAAAATCCTGTAGCGATAACCACCGCGGTAATTATCGCTGTAAAATTTGTTAATTATCCTGGATAACCCCTAAGGCCAAATTGTCAGGTGAGTGACTCTTTGCCACTCACCTGATGTATCATAGAGTTACTTCAGATCTTGCAAAAGTGCAGTCAGAGCTGTCTGGCGCTCTTTCCACATTGCGAGTACTTCATCGCGATTCATGATGCGTACCGGAGAATTGGTTTGCTTCATCTTACCAAGTGTCTTACTGTCACCGAACATCACCGGCACAGTTTTCGCCAGGTATTTGATGATTTCGGGTGAAGTGCCTTTGGGTACCATTAGCCCACGAAAGTTAACGCTCGAATTATCTACCGGAATGCCCAGCTCCTTAAAGGTAGGCACATCGGGTAAAAATGCGTGACGCTCGAGGTCGGCTACGGCCAAAATCTTGATATCGCCCTGCGAACGCGCGGAATCAGACAGGTTATTAAAACCGGCCTTAACCTGTCCACCTTTTACCAGTTTCATCGCACCGACACCGCCCTTACTGGGCACGTAGGTTAGTTTCACGCCAGCTGCTTTTTCCAGTTGCAGGTAGGCAATATGGTGGCCGACAAACTTACCGGCACCGCTGACCGTGACCTTGCCTGGGTTTTTCTTTGCATAGGCAAGCAGATCTTTTGCCGAATTAAAAGGGCTGTCTTTGCCGACGATCAGTACCGCAGGATCAGCACCCCAGTTACCCACGGGTTCCAGATTATTAATATTGTATTTGGTGTCAAAGACGATCGACTGTGCGATAAAGTGCGGTACATTATAAGCCGCCATCATATAACCGTCGCTGGGTGCTTTATCAGCAAACCAGTTCCAGCCTTTGCGACCACCGGCTCCTGGTTTGTTGATGACATAAATCGGCTGGCCTACAGATAGCGCCTTGCCGTCCTTTTCCTTAGCCGAGGCCAGGGTTGCGATACGTGCCTGAAAGTCGGTAGCGCCGCCTGGATTGTAGGCAACCATGACGCCGATCGGGCGGTCCGGATATTCTGCATAACTAGCGCTTGAAGCACCCAGCAGTATTGCGCCAATTGCTATAGTCAGGGCCAGTGAGCCGATTTTTTTCAAAAGCGTTGATTTCATTTTCTTTCTCCTCATTTGGGTCTAAATAACGGGGTGCCGATGCTGGCACTGTTCAAAAAAACCATCCGGACGGGGTTCGCACATTCAGTCCGCTCCGGAATAGTAAAAAAAGAATAATTATAAACGCTAGCGAAATGACAATTTTGAATGTCATTGCTTCGATATCCATCGCCTTGCGTTTTCCGTACAGCAATAAAATAGAAAGAAATGCCAGAAATGAACTCATATAAAATCCCAGAGTTTCCAGTAATAGAAAAAATAACAGGCCTATCAACAGCCCCGGCCAGATGTCCCTAAAATTAATTGCTTCACTATTTTCTACAACAGTTTGTTTGCCAGTTCCAAGGTTGGAAATTAACAGAATGATCGACAGCAGTACCAGGGCCACAGCGATAATTCGCGGAAACAAGTAAGTGTCAGCGTCGGTGTTATAAAACGCCAAAAAGGTAAACAGCGCTGAAATGATCAGTGCAAAAACAGCGGACGCTTGCTCGGTATTTTTAAAATTAATCATTGTAGTTAAAATGCCGTGCTCGATTTTTGTTTCATTTTATGGCTGGCGTATACGCTGTAGGCCACCGAGCCGATCGTCGCCAGGATCAGCACTATGTTGATCGTGCCGCTTAGAAAATAACTAACTGCGCCATCACCCGCCTCACCGATCAATTTACCCTGGAGAAAATTATCTTCTGCAATCGGCCCGAGGATGATTCCGAGTACTACAGGTGCCGGACTAAAACCGAATTTGCTGGCGAAAAACATTATCACACCCAGCACCGCCATGATCAGCACGTCTGAATAGCTCGACTGGATGCTATAGGTACCGAATACGGACAGTATCAAAATCGCCGCCGCCATATAATGCGAGGGTACTTTCATGATCCAGCCACTGTGGCGACTGAGAAATAATCCGATCACCAGCATGAATATCTGAGCGACTATCAGTGAATCGATAAACGTCCAGATCACCTCGGCGTGCAGCGTGAACAGGTCAGGGCCCGGGAACAGGCCGTGAATCAGCAGGCCGCCCAATAGCACAGCAGCCGTCGGGCTTCCAGGAATACTTAAGGTTAAAAGGGGCACCAGGGAAGGACCCACCATTGCGTTATTGGCCGACTCGGCTGCAATCACGCCGTCAGGTTCGCCCTTGCCAAACAACTCCGGGTTGGCGCTGGTTTTTTTAACCTGGTCGTAAGCGACCAGGCCTGCTATTTGACCACCTGCGCCCGGTATAACCCCCACGATTGCACCGACAATAGAGCCAATCGTGAGTGCCTTGACGCGACGGATGTTATAGTGCAGTGATGTAACCCATTTGGCCTCACTCAACGCGAACATTGAACCAGAGATCCCTTTACGGCTTTCTTCTAACAGCGTCAGAATTTGTGGCAAAGCGAACAGGCCGATCAACGCGGCGACGATATGAATACCGCTTTCCATGTGTTCGTTGTATACAAATCGTTGCTCTCCCAACATCGGATTGTCGCCGATGGTCGATATAGCAAGGCCAAATAAGCCAGCCATCAAACCCTTGACTACTGACTTGCTGCCGATCGTGCCTATTACGGTAATGCCTAGAATCGCGATCCAGAACAGCTCGGTCGGTCCAAACTTGAGTGCAAGGTCGGCGAGCGGTGGGGTAAAAAATATAAGGATAATAATGCCGAACAGGCCGCCGACAAATGAGCTGAGAAAACAATAATGTAGTGCTTCCGAGGCGCGACCCTGTCGAGCCAGCTGGTGGCCATCGAGTGCGGTTGCAATATTTGCAGGGGCACCGGGTACATTCACCAGGATAGCGCTAATTGCGCCGCCGGCAACGGTTGCGGTATACATCGCACCGAGTAAAATTAATCCACTGGCGGGTTGCATGTGAAAAGTGAACGGAATAATTAATGCTACCGCCATGGTAGGGCTTAAACCGGGCAGCGCGCCCAGTATTAATCCGGCAGTGGTACCACCAAACAACAGCATTAGGTGGTAGGGGGTAAATACGTTACCGAAATAGTTAAGAAAGTCCATGCTCTCTTTTGCCTCCTCAGTAGTTATCGCAATTTATTATAGTTATATAACTCATATATATGAGTTAGTTGAGTTGATTTTTGCAGTAGTTTACAATGATGTCAACAACCCTTTTAATATTTAGTGAGCTAATCCGTATCTGATTGATCCAGGTTTAGTCGGGTAACATGGATTTTTGAATTCATTTTTGATCATCGAATGAAATAGTAGAGCGATATCATAATATAGAATAAACTAAGTTCTGAATTAGGTTTAAATTTAATTAAATCAACCAGTTAACTGTTAAGGAAGGAATATGAACCAGGCGCCAGCCAAACCGCTATATCGTGTCGTCGAAGATTATCTGATGGATTTTATCGAATCGGGCGAACTCGTTTCGGGTGACCTGATACCTTCAGAGCCGCAACTCGCGACCACCCTCGGCGTGAGCCAGGGAACAGTAAAAAAAGCCATCGATAACCTGGTGTGGGAGAAAAAATTGTACCGCCATCAAGGCAAAGGTACATATGTGTCGCGCATCGATTTTAATAATAGCCTGTTCCTGTACGTGTCTTACGGTGATGCAGAAGGCAAGGATGTACGCATCGACAAAAAGACTTCGCGGCGCTATATCGAACAGGGTAATAAGGAAATTTGCCGCAAAATGAACATATCTGAGTCCACCGAATTGCTATATATCGAGCGTATCGGATATATCGAGGATAAACCGGTGATGGTCGAGTACTCGCGTTGGCGATCCGACGTATTGCCTGGACTGGAGAATGAGGATATCCATATACCCGATCTGTTCTACGCGGTGGTGGTGGATAAATACAAGGTACCCGTGGTGCGAGCCGATGAGACGCTGACCGCCGAAAGCGCGACCGAGAAAACCGCGGCGATACTTAATATTGAAGTCAATTCACCGGTTCTGGTGTTAAATCGAACTACCTATACCAGCAATAATCAAATCATCGAAATCCGCATCACCAAGGGTCGCGGTGATATGTTTAGTTATAAGACGGAGATCGTCTAATTTAAAAGAGAGGGAAAAGAGGTAAAAGGGGACGGAGGGAATGGCACTGCCTTAAGCGTAACCCACTGTAAATAT
>CAZJEJ010000096.1:0-8850 GCA_964544945.1 uncultured Gammaproteobacteria bacterium
CTGCCGTTCGGGTCACTGGCTACGGGGATTTGTATACCGGTCTTTATGGCGAAATTACGCGTAGTCCAGAACAGGCCGGGGGAAATAAACCACTCTGTTCCCCCGCTGTTGGCCAGGCTGTTCCCGTTCAGTTCTGCCCGGTCGGTAAACTCACCGTTGAGTTCCAGTAACCAGACCGTGTCTGGCTTCAGGTATTCAGGGAAGGCAGGCCGCCAGCCGCCGACAAAATCGACCAGCCATTTACGGCCTAAACGAAGTCCGCTGTTATTTTCGCCGGGCACCAGGTAACGCGCACTGGCCCATCGATACCACTTGAGACTTTCGTATCCGTAAGTGAGCCCTGTGATTACATCGGTGGCGCCGTTTCCCAACGGTGGATTGTCATTTTCGTCACCATTTTGCAGGTTGACAGCCAGCATCAAGGCCGCAGATTCCTGCAGACCCAGGGAATCTTCGCGCCAAAATCGATATTTGGTAAATACCTGGATATCAGCCTGCCCGCGTGAAGTATTCACTCCCTCTTCCTTACTCGCGTAAGGCAGTTCTATACCGGCAGCCCAGTCTCCGGTAATGCCATAAACAATTTCTACACCGAGTTCGGATTCCTGTTCCGGGCCGGCTTTTTCACGGCCTGTTTCAATAGCCAACTCCAAGCCATTCTTAAACAGAACATGCGGGCCAATACCGAACACTGGATCATGCGCCAGAACAACACCGCTGGGGGCTCCTATCAATACGCTGGCGCCTAATAGAATCCATATGGCGCGACCCATACTACCCCGTAACTCATTCACTGGCTTTTGAATACCGTCTCATCGATACCTACTCCATAACAACCTAAGTTTTAGACACTTAATTTGGCAATAGTTTACATGCTGGAGTCAACTCCAGGTCAAGAAAATTTTTACCGCTTGAAATTTACCCTGATCACGGGTTAGGAATTATCGCAAGAAAACTCGGATTCGAGTTAAACCTTCAAATATCCAGCGTGATACTCGATATGCTCTCCGATAAAACTCGCGATGAAGTGGTAGCTGTGGTCGTATCCAGGTTGCATGCGGATGGTGCAGGACTGTCGGTGCGCATCGCAAGCGGCCTGCAGGTTCTCGGGCAATAACTGCCCCTGGTGTAAAAATTCATCGGCGTCACCCTGATCAATGAGAATATCGCCGATGCTGGCACCGTTATTGATCAGGCACGTAGCATCATAAGCCTCCCAGTTTCCGGTTTCCTCGCCGAGGTATAATCCGAAACAACCCCGACCCCAGCCACAGGCAACCGGGTTTGCAATGGGCGCGAAAGCTGATACCGAACGGTATGATTCAGGATTTTTGAGCGCGCATATCAAGGCACCATGTCCACCCATGGAGTGTCCACTGACCGATTTCCAATCCGGGATCAGTGGTAATGCATTTTCCACCAACGCCGGGAGTTCACGGGTAACATAGTCATACATATGATAATGCTTCGACCAGGGTGCCTGGGTTGCGTTGAGGTAAAACCCAGCACCCTGACCGAGGTCGTAACGATCCGGTTCGTCGTCGACCGTGTCACCACGCGGGCTAGTGTCGGGAAACACGAGCGCGATGCCCTGTGCCGCGGCAAAACGCTGGGCACCGGCCTTCACGCGCGCATTGTCGTCGGTACAGGTTAAGCCCGATAACCAGTAGAGGGTCGGTACTTTTCCGTCCTGTGCCTGCGGTGGCAGGTAAACCGAAAAAGTCATTTCACACTGGCAGGTACTGGAATTGTGCGTATAGCGCTTCAGATACCCGCCACTTTCCCTGACACTTTCTATTTCTTTCATGAGTTGACTATATTCTAATAAATGATGACTGATCGAATACTTTCGCCACTGTGCATCAGGTCAAACGCGCGATTAATATCCTCCAGTGGCATCGTATGCGTCACCATCTTATCGAGTTCAATTTCACCAGACAGGTAACGATCGACGTATCCAGGCAGTTCACTCCTGCCCTTAACACCACCAAACGCGGTACCTTGCCACTTTCGCCCAACCACCAGGTTAAAGGGGCGAGTTTTGATTTCTTCACCCGCGCCAGCGACACCGATAACGGTGGAGACACCCCAACCCATGTGGGTACACTCCAACGCATCACGCATCACATGCACGTTGCCGATACATTCGAACGAGTAGTCGACCCCGCCACTGGTCATTTCCTGTATATATTCACTTAGCGAACCATCCACTTCGTTGGGATTAACAAAATCGGTGGCACCGAGAGACCGTGCTATTTCCCATTTATCCGGATTGGTATCTATCGCAAGAATGCGCCCTGCTTTGGCCATTACCGAACCTTGAATCACCGACAGGCCGATTCCCCCCAGTCCAAACACAGCTACCGAGGAGCCTGGCTCCACCCTGGCGGTATTCATTACCGCCCCTATACCCGTGGTAACGCCACAACCGAGCAGGCAAACTTTGTCGAGTGGTGCGCCGGGGTTTATCTTCGCAAGCGCGATTTCCGGTACCACGGTATATTCAGAAAACGTAGAACAACCCATATAATGGTAAATATCCTTGCCATTTTGTGAAAACCGACGCGTACCATCAGGCATATAACCTGTCCATACGGTACCTGCGATCGACTGACATAAATTTGATTTGCCCGAGTGGCAATATTCACATTCACCACATTCAGGAATGTACAGGGGAATTACATGGTCACCAGGCTTCAGGTCTTTGACCCCGGCACCGCACTCGACCACTTCACACCCCCCTTCATGGCCCAGGATTGCCGGAAAAGCGCCTTCGGGATCATTGCCCGACAAGGTAAATGCATCGGTATGACAAACACCAGAAGCGATAACCTTGAGTAAGACTTCGCCTTCGCGCGGCCCCTCCACCTGAATTTCTTCAATTTGCAGGGGCCTTTTTGGTTCCCACGCGACTGCTGCTTTACATTTCATTGTTTGACCTCTTAATAACCTCGGTTGATCGGTTTGTACTAAAGACTAAAGGGTATCCGTGTGGGCCACATGCTACCAAAATCGATACCGATCAGGTATCGATTTTGTAAGGCAAATGAAAATGACACTTTTTGTCTCTCATCCCCTTAGAATTCATGGATGAATTATTCAGCGGCCTAACTATCATTTTTCGATATTATTGAATTAATGGCAATTAATTCGCTCAAATATCGTGAGTCTCTCTTCGAGGAATTCTCATGCGACACCGCTGGTTTAAGCAGAAACTAACCCCTGTAGTGCTGATAATGTCTCTGGGGGTACTGGTAGCATTTTACAGTGTGTTTGCGGGGCCAAAAAATGGTTTCGATGTTTCAAACGCCATCGTTCCCACCGATGAAATACTGGCTGGAGGTCCACCTAGAGATGGTATTCCAGCCCTGAGCAATCCGAAAATGCTGCGCGCGAACGAAGCCAGTTACCTGTCGCCAGAAGACCGCGTCATCGGCATCACCCTGAATGGAGAGTCCCGTGCCTACCCCATCTCCATACTAAACTGGCACGAAATTGTAAACGATCAGATAAAAGGACAGCGATATGCAGTCACCTATTGCCCACTATGCGGTACCGGTGTCGCATTTTCCGCAACCGTGGCCGGGCAGCTCACGGATTTCGGTGTTTCCGGCTTGCTATATAACAGCGATGTCCTGTTGTACGACAGGAATACCGAGTCGCTGTGGTCGCAAATCATGGGACAGTCGATTTCGGGGAAACTGGTGGGCGAAAAATTAACCCCGATTCCAATCAGTCACACTTCCTGGAAAAGTTGGGTGCAACGGTATCCAGATACACTGGTATTATCGACCGATACCGGATATTCGCGCGATTATAGTCGCGACCCTTACGCTGGTTACGGGCAGTCCAGACAGGTTTTTTTCCAGGTCAATAACCAGGCACCGAGTATCTATCACCCCAAGGAGCGGGTTATAGGACTCGACATCGATGGTGTGTATAAAGCCTACCCCTTCATCGAGTTAGAGAAATACGCCAAATCGCAATTTACCGATTCCGTCAATGGTCAAACGGTTACGGTCAATTGGGACGATATTAACCGTACGGTATCGATAACCGATAGTTCGGGGAGTGAAATTCCCAGTATTGACGGCTTCTGGTTTGCCTGGTTTGCTTTTCACCCAGATACACAGGTGTTTACAGGCAGCTAAAAAAGCCAGGCCCATCTCACCACCGCGATTGACTCGCAACCAGGCCTATCGGATCAATTTCTCAACCCGACCATTCATTTTGGGTTAATACCCTGTTTGCTAGCATATAACCTGAATTCGTGACTCCCCGGTTTCGCGTTGAAATAACGGATTTAAGTTTAATTCGATATGGCCACTCGCTGTCTACGGTTTATTGTGACAAAATAATTTACTTTTCTACTACTCATCAATAATTGTATTTAAAACGTTATTTATTAGTTTCCAGCCTGGTTCTGTACGCGCTATTTCCACGCCTTGAGGCCGACGAGAACTGGAACTTATGCAAGGTGCCCGCCTATGAGCCTGTGCAGATACCGAAAAGCGACGGGTTATCCAACGCTATCGATGTTGATGCTGCTAGCGTAACTCGCACGGAGGACGATCTCCTGATTTTCGGCGGCCCGGTTGAACTTTTGCGCGGAAACGATAAAATCCTGGCCGATAAACTGATCATCGACAATCAGTCCGAACAATTGCAGGCAACCGGCCAGGTAACATTCGAGAACCCGGAATATCGCCTGCAGACCGACAGCCTGTCTATGGATCTAAAAGCTGAAACGGCCCTGTTTGGCGCTTCTGAGTTTCAATTCCCGGGCAACCACGCGCGCGGATCTGCGCGCGAAATTCAAAAACTAGATCAGTCGCGAAGCCGCTTTAAAGGAATTCTGTACACTACCTGCGACCCGGGGAATAGCGACTGGTACTTAACCGGTAGTCAACTCGACATCAACCAGGAAAGTGGCCGCGGTACGGCAAAGCACGCGACCCTTTATTTTCAGGGAGTCCCTATTTTCTACCTGCCCTATTTCATGTTCCCGATAGATGATCGCAGGATGTCTGGAGTGCTGTCCCCTCTGATCAGCTATTCAAAGAACGGCGGATCCAGCATTGCCGTTCCTGTCTACTGGAATATAGCCCCCAACAGGGATGCTACGATTACGCCGGCCTGGTTTAGTCAACGCGGCTTGCAGATCAACACCGAAAATCGTTACCTGTTTTCAAATCACGACGGCCAGATCGAACTGTCTTACCTGGAAGACGAGTTACTGGAGGAGAACCGCTGGAAGGTAAAATGGCAACATCGCGCAAGTCTGGGGTTCAATATCAAGGCTGATGTGCTGTTACAGGAGGTTTCCGACGATCTATTTTTTCGCGACTTTGATCTACCTGGCTCAGATAATGAAAATATCACTCACCTTGAAAGACATATCAGTTTCAGCCGCAATACCAAATTCTGGCAAACTGGTTTTCTGTGGCAGGATTACCAGACGCTGGATCTTTCGATTCCCATCGATGATCGTCCCTATCGACAACTGCCGAAAATTACGCTAAACAGTCTGTTCGACCCATTGGATAACGGCCTCTTATTCGAATCCCGGAACGAATGGATTAATTTCAGCCATGAAAGCCTCAACTCTGGCAAACGTTTACATTTACAACCCTCCATGGCCTGGCCAATAAGCAGTGACTGGTATTACTTCAAGCCGAAGTTAGAGTTAGCCTTAACCGGGTATCTACTGGAAAACAACAGCCCGCTCGACAATTCTCTCAGACGATCATTGCCGATACTGAGTCTCGATAGCGGAATTATTTTTGAGCGTAGCCTGAACAACAAAGAATGGATACAAACCCTGGAACCCAGGTTGTTTTTTCTTTATGTCCCGTTCGAGGATCAAACCGATATTCCCGATTTTGATACGGCCAGGCTCACCGATTCATATAGTAATTTTTTCAGGACTAACCGGTTCAGCGGAGCTGACCGCATTGGTGATGCCAAACAGGTCACTATTGGTCTCCGTTCACGTATTCTCACGCGCGATTACGGGCGTGAAATAATGAATGCCAGGCTGGCGCAGATTTATTATTTCGACGACAGGCTAGTCAGCCTGGACGGTATTACTGAAAGCCAGTCGAGATCAAATTTGATTGCCGAGCTAGACCTTAGCCCGACTAGCAGGTTAAAAGTCGGCAGCAAGCTGGTGTATGACGAGCAAGATAAAAGGCTATTGGAAAAAAACCTTTCAATTAATTACGCCGGTAACGGGTATGCAGCCAACGCCGAGTATTATTTTACCGACCAGACACTGGAACAAACAGCTTTATCAATTGTCTACCCTGTCAATGAAAGATGGACTGTCATCGCCAAATATCATCAATCGCTTCTATTCGATAAACCTGTCGAAAATTTATTCGGTGTAAACTATGAATCCTGTTGCTGGGGCCTTAAAATACTTGCCAGCCAAACCAGTGATGCTGACTTTCTCGTTACCGATCGTGCAGTGTATTTCGAATTAACATTCAAGGGGTTGAGCCAGGCTGGCAGGAATATAGATGCACAACTGGTCAATGCTATTCCTGGTTATCTGTCAGAATATTAATTCCGCCACAAAGTAGAAAACAATGATTCGTTTCTTTCTAATTTTATTGACTTTAGTCTTCTTTATCCCGGGTATCATAGCCGCTCAACAATCGATCGATTCGATAGTAGCAATTGTTGACGAAGACGTTGTTACCAAACGCGAACTGGATTCCAGGATAGAGTTTATACGTGCTGATTTCGATCAATCCGGCCGAACACTCCCGGAACCAGACACCCTGTATCGCCAGGTTCTCGAAATTATGATTAGCGATTCGATACTGCTTCAGCAGGCCCGAATTCGAGGACTGAGAATTACCGACGGACAACTCAATCAGGCAATGCAAAATATCGCCCGGGAAAACAGCATGAATTTATCAGAATTTCGTCAGGCCCTGCTTAGAGAGGGTATCGACTATGTCCGATATCGAGACACCTTTCGTAAGGAAATGACTATTGCCACCTTGCAGCGGCAGTATACCGCCCGAACTGTTGAAATAACCGATGCCGAGGTCGAAGATTTCATAAATCGAACCGGCAGCGATACCAGCAAATACGAATACCGTCTCGCACAAATCCTTATCGCATTGCCCGACGCAGCCGCCAGCGAGCAGGTTAACAGTGCATTACAAACAGCGCAGCAGCTACTGGAGCGCCTCGACCAGGGTGCCGAATTTGAGCAATTGGCGAATGAGTTTTCAGCAGGATCAAACGCCTTGCAGGGAGGCGATCTGGGATGGCGTAAAAAGGCGGAAATTCCAAGTTTGTTTTCAAACGAGGTTTTGAATATGGAGCCTGGCGAATATGCTGGCCCTTTACGTAGCGCTAGCGGTTTTCACATTGTTTCTCTGATCGAACGCCGTGACCTGGAGCAGGTGCTGACCAAACAAACTCGAACTAGACAGATTTTAATCCGTACCAACGAGTTAATATCTGACGAAGAGGCAAAATCTCGCCTGCTATCGCTACGCGAGCGAATACTGGCAGGCGAGGATTTTGCTCAACTTGCCCGATTGTATTCGGTCGACTATACCTCCGGGTCTCAGGGGGGCGATATAGGTTGGTCAGAAGCCGGTGCAACGGTACCTGAATACGATTCCGTCGCTAACCTGCTGGAGCCAGGCCAATTAAGCGAACCATTTCGATCTCAATTCGGCTGGCACCTGCTCGAAGTGACTGGGCGTCGAACTATCGATGATACCGAGGAGAGCAAGTTTAATAAAATCTACACTCAACTTTTACAGCAAAAAAGACTCGAAGTCTTTGATATCTGGAAACGTCGCCTCAGAGACGAAGCCTACGTGATTTTCCCAAGCCCAGATGCCTGATGCACACGGCCAGCCTATTGTAGCAATCACTTCGGGAGAGCCCGCGGGGATTGGGCCCGATATTATTGCGCGCATCAATACCAATCAGTTCGACGCGCGCCTGGTAATTCTCGGTGATCGCGAATTAATCGAAAATCGCGCCCGCTCGCAAGGACTTGGTACCCAATTTGATTCTTACCAGGCTGATCGAATTTCGCAAAAGGAAAATGCGATAGAAATCCTGCACTTCCCCCTGGCCAGCACCTGTAACCCCGGCGTGCTGTGCAGTGATAATTCTAACTATGTACTGGAAATATTAAGTCGTGCATGCAACGGATGTCTGAACCTGGAATTTGATGCGATGGTAACTGCACCGGTACACAAGCAAATCATTAACCAGGCCGGAATAGGATTTACCGGGCACACCGAATTCCTGGCTGAAATTTGCGGTGTAGAGAAACCCGTGATGCTGCTGATTGCCGATAATTTGAGAGTTGCGCTGGCAACTACCCATTTATCATTGCGTCAGGTGCCCGATGCAATTAATGCAGATCTCATTACTCGCATCGTTAAAATTCTCGATCACGACTTACGCCAGCGCTTCGATATCGCCCAACCACATATTAAAGTCTGCGGGCTCAATCCGCACGCTGGTGAGGGCGGTTACCTCGGTCAGGAAGAAATCGAAATCATAAAACCTGCAATTGAAGCCCTGCGTCGGGAGGGGCTGGATATCAGCGGCCCCTATCCCGCCGATACGGTATTTACACCACTGGCTTTGGCAGATGCAAATGCGGTTCTGGCCATGTACCACGATCAGGGTTTACCAGTTTTGAAACACGCGGGTTTTCACCGTGCAGTTAATACCACGCTCGGTTTACCGATTATTCGTACTTCTGTGGATCACGGTACTGCACTTGACCTGGCCGGCACCGGTCAGGCTAATCCAGGCAGCCTGTTCGCAGCGATAGAATCGGCAATATACCAGTTCAAATGC
>CAZJEJ010000097.1:0-8780 GCA_964544945.1 uncultured Gammaproteobacteria bacterium
TACGGCGTGTTCTGGAATTGCTTGCCTGATTTAGCCCATCAAGAACTACCGACCCAAAGCCACCTTAAATTTCTGTGCCAATAATATGCCAATGTAAAGATATGCTTAGCCATAGATAACATGCAATTGTTCAAGCTCTTCAGCCATATCCTGCTCAGTATGAAACAAGTCATACTTTTGCTGCATGCCGATCCAGACATTAGGCCCGTTGCCCAAAACCTTGCCTAGCCGTAAAGCCATGGCAGTGGAAATGGGCCGCGCCTCATTTAAGATATCGTATAGCATCGGCCGCGATACGTGTATGTTGCGGGCAAACTCAGCTTTGGACACACCCAGCATCGGAAGTACATCTTCGCGTAAAATTGCACCAGGATGAGTCGGGGCTCTGGTTACCGCTCCCCTTTCATATACTTCATTCATTAGTGATAATCCTCCAGGTTAATGTGAGTGGCGTCTTCACCTTTCCATCCAAATGTTATGCGCCAGTTACCGGTAACACTTACACCGTAGCGCCTGGGCTTGCCATTAAGTGGATGAAAATCCCATCCAGGCATATTCATGTCTTCAGGCTTCAAAGCCGCGTCAAGAGCATCCATCAAACGAAGACATTTATCCTTTTGCTGAGCATTTACCTTTGCACTGTTATCATTTTCGAATAATTGCTTTAAACCTTTATGCAGGAAGCTTTTGATCATACTAGAAAGTGTAGTGTATTACCTTACACGTGTAAAGCAATGCCTTACACTAAAGCAAGGAACCCACCGAGTGAAAGCCAACTTTACAGCGCCGACGATCCCGATTCATTGGTCCTGATGCGTATGGCATTTTCCAGCCTGGTGACGAATATTTTGCCATCACCGATTTTACCGGTTTTAGCCGCGTCGATAATAGCATCGATGACCTGGTCGACGAGGTCATCGTCTACCGCTATATCAAGTTTTACCTTGGGAATATAATCCACCACATATTCGGCACCGCGATATAACTCGGTATGCCCCTTTTGCCGCCCGAATCCTTTTACCTCGTACACGGTCATACCGTTGATTCCGATATCTGACAGGGCGTCACGGACGTCGTCGAGTTTAAACGGTTTAATAATTGCGCTGACTATCTTCACTAGGCCTCCTAATGTGTGCCTGTTTCTAGTCGAAAGGTTGGGCTAGAAATTAAACAGGTCGGAAAATTATGACACTTACTTCGCTTCAATGGAATAATTCCTGGCCCCGTTTAATCGCGCTCAAATACTGCCATCGATTCGACGTGCGCGGTTTGTGGAAACATATCCATCACGCCGAGGTGGGTGAGTCGGTAACCGCTATCGCAAATTATTTTACTATCTCTAACCAGGCTTGACGGTTGGCAGGACACATACACCAGGGTGCCAGCGTTAAATCGATTAATGCTTTGTGCGATTTCCATCGCGCCAAGTCGCGGTGGATCGAGCAATATCTTGTCGTATTGTTGGCGCATCCACGGCCGATCCAGGTCTGGTTTACTCAGATCCGCAATGAAATATTCGCTATTGATGATGTTGTGCGCTAGCGCATTTTCCTTTGCGCGCGCTACCATCGCCTGATCGCCTTCGACGCCGACCACCTGTGCGCATAATCGTGCGATCGGCAGGGTGAAATTTCCGAGTCCGCAAAACAGATCCAGCACCCTGTCTTCGCGCCGCAATTTGAGAAATCGTATAGCCTGTTCGACCATCTGCTGGTTAATATCGGCATTGACCTGAGTAAAATCGGCCGCGCCAAAATAAACCCTGATATCGCTATTGACCAGGGGTGAAAAATACAACGCCTGCTGCTCGGGATATAACAAAACAATACTATCCGGGCCACCGGGCTGCAATTGAAGCCATAAACCGGTTTTCCTGGCAAACTCTGTCATACGCATTCGATCAGCGACGGACAGTGGCTCTAGATGACGAAATACCAGTACCACGTGGTTATCGTCAGCGGCCACTTCGATCTGTGGAATCGATTCCCTGGCGTCGAGCCGTTCTATCAGTTCGGCCAAATCTTTTAACCGCTCGCCTACCTGCGGTATCAATACCTCGCATCGTGACATATCGGCCAAATACGGCGTGCTTCTTTCACGAAACCCCACCAGCACCCTGCCCTTCTTGCGCACATACTTAACACCCAGCCTGGCTTTTCGGCGATAACCCCAGATACTCGACCGTAGTGGCGGGATGGTTTGTTCTACCTCGACCCCGGCGTGTTGCATCATGTCCAGCAGTGATAGCTGCTTGAATGCAACCTGATCGTCATTATCCAGGTGTTGCAGGCTACAGCCTCCGCACACCTGAAAGACATCGCATTTGGGTTCGATCCTTGAAGCGGAGGGCTCGATGACTTCGAGCGTGGTCGCCTGGTCAAAATTCCGGCTGGTTTTAGTGACCTGAATCCGTACCTGCTCGCCCTCGAGTGCACCAAATACAAATACAGCTTTGCCATTGATATGCGCAATCCCGCGCCCTTCATGCGACAGACGTTCGATTCGAACGACCGCAGGTTCCGGTAATTTCTTGCGACGACGCCGACCGACCACCGTTGTTATCGCTCTACCCAGGCTTTTTCAAAGTCAACCAGGTGCGCCTGGCCCGATTCACGTAGTGTCTTGCGCACCAACTGGCACTCTTCGATATATTGGGCCTGATCGAAATTTCCTCGATTGCGCTCATAATTGAGATAGACCAGGTAAGTATTCAAAACATCGGTCTCGCAGTAATCCCGAATTTCCCTGATTTCCCCCTGCAAATAATAATCCCATACTTTCGATCCACTCATACCCATCTTGCCTGGAAATCCGCAAAGGCTGGCGATTTCATCGAGAGGGGCGCTGGCTCGCGGCTGATAGGCAGCAAGGACATCCATTAGATCGGTATGCCTGTCGTGAAAGCGATTCAGGTAATTATTGTACCGAAAGCCGGTATCATTTTGACCGCTTTCCCAGTAGTGCCCCGCGTCAATCGGGTATAACAGCGAACGGTAATGGATCACTGGTAAGTCGAATCCACCTCCATTCCAGGAAACCAGGCGCGGGGTATAGCGTTCTATACCGCTGTAAAAACGTTTTAGCAACTCCTGTTCGTCTGACTCAAGATCTCCGAGTGACCACACTTTGAATTGCTCGTGTGTACGTAATACCGCAGATATTGCCACCACCTTGTGCAAATGGTGGCGTAAAAAATCTGTATTTGCTTCCTGTCTTCGCTTATGAAAAACCGCCCTCGCAACGTCGTCGTCGGACAGCCCGTGTAAATCGTAAAGATGTCGGCAACCATCGATATCCGGTATGGTTTCTATGTCAAATACAAGTACGTTCATGATTTATAATAAAGGTTAGTCAGATACAAATACATCGGTCGATAAATACCGATCACCACGGTCACAAATGATGGTGACGATATGCGCGTTCTCTACTTCTTTTGACAGGCGTAATGCGGCCGCCAGTGCGCCACCCGAGGAAATACCACAAAATATACCTTCTTTCTTCGCCAGCGCGCGAGTAGTTTCCTCGGCTTCGTGTTGCGATACATCGATTATACGGTCTACTTTTTTCGGGTCGTAAATTTTCGGGAGATAATCATCGGGCCAGCGTCGAATTCCAGGAATAGTGGCACCATCTTCCGGTTGTACGCCGATAATCTGTATAGCCGGATCGACTTCCTTCAAGTACCGCGAGCATCCCATAATAGTACCGGTAGTACCCATTGAACTGACAAGGTGGGTTAATTTTTTTTCAGTCTGCTGCCATATTTCAGGCGCCGTGGTTTCGTAGTGAGCGACTGGGTTATCGGCATTGGCAAACTGGTCGAGTACCCTGCCTTTTCCCTGTGCCTGCATTTCCAGTGCCAGATCTCGCGCCCTCATCATACCTTCCTCCTTGCTGACGAGTACGAATTCGGCACCATAGGCACGCATCGTCACCTGTCGTTCGAGGCTCATATTTTCGGGCATGATTAAAATCAGGCGATAGCCTTTGGTCGCGGCTACCATCGCCAACGCTATACCGGTATTGCCACTGGTTGCCTCGATCAGGGTGTCGCCAGGAGAGATTTCTCCACGTTCCTCGGCGCACCTGATCATACTGTAGGCTGGTCGATCCTTAACCGATCCGGCCGGGTTATTACCTTCGAGCTTAAGCAATATACGATTACCGCTCGAACTATCCAGCCTTTGCAATGTGACGAGTGGCGTATTTCCTATATAATCTTCTAAAAACATAACCTTATCATTGGCTGGTTCGGACCTGAATAACAATCAATAACCAAACAGCATGAAATTAATTTGATCGGTCACTACTCTGATTGCGCCTGAAAATAGTTAGTTCAAGGATAATATTTGAGTTTACACCAGTGATTGACCATTTTTTAACCGCATAAATGGTAGATTTCAGGCATGGGCTGAATAGTTACTAATTTCGAATACTTTTGTGGCCTGATATTTTACTGTAACGAGAAATCGTATATTACGCGAATTCTTGCCTTGAAGGAGTAGTCATCCGTGTCTAATCGACGCTTTTTTCGTTTCACCTGCGCTCCAATCCTTTTTATCCTCATTTTAGCCACAAGGGCCGAGGCACAGGTATCCGCAGAGGCTGATTTTTTCGACGACGCACCGTTGATATTGACCGCCTCTAGAATGAACAAGCCTCTCGATGAGTCGCCCGCTAGTGTCAGCATTATCAATCGAGCAATGATCGAGGCATCGGGGGCGCGAGAAATAGCCGATTTGTTCCGACTGGTACCCGGCTTCATCGTGGGGCATTTCAGCGGGAACAAACCCGTGGTGACTTATCAGGGACTGGGAAATGAACTAGTCCGAGAAATGCAGGTTTTGGTCGATGGTCGTTCGGTATTTGTTCCATCATTTGGTGGCGTACCCTGGTCCAATTTACCACTTTTACTCGAAGATATTGAGCGTATCGAGGTTATTCGTGGTCCCAATGCGGTTACCTATGGGGCGAATGCCTTCCTGGCCACCATCAATATCATCACGCGTCATGCCGCCGAAGATTTCGGCGCGCGTTATTCGATTACTGCGAGCGACAATTCCAACCCTGGTATCAGGGATGCGTACCTGCGAATGGGTTTCCATCGAGAAGATTTGGATTGGCGTCTCAGCGTCGGGACTTTGAACGATGACGGTTTTGCCAATGTCAATGATTCCAGGAATATCGATAAGATCAATTTCAGACTCGACTATCTATCCGACAGCAATCAGTCCTGGACTTTTCAAATTGGCAATAGCAGTAGTATCAACGGGGTGGGCCTTGCGAGTGCCCCCCTCAATATTGAACGCGAAACTGACGCCACCAATAATTATTTGAATATTCTGTGGGAACGTGATTTGGTACAAAGCGTTACCAGTATACGTTTAACGCACACTGAGCAGGAAGTCACTGACAACTTTTTGGCCAATACATCTCTGGGACCTACCACCCCTGTCACCGTTTTTGTAGATTTTGGTCGTATTTCCAAACGCACCGACCTCGAATTGATCCAGTCGCAGGAAATCAATGACAATTTGCGCCTTGTCTACGGCGGCAGCCTGCGCAAGGATCGCGTAAAATCGTTATTTTTACTGAATGATATTAACTTCCACGATGTTGATACCGGCCGCGTATTTACCGCGGTGGAGTGGCGACCCTATCGTAACTGGTTGTTCGACCTTGGCACCACGCTTGAAGATTCAAGTCTGACCGATCGTGAAAACTCACCCCGACTGTCAATCATTCGAAAACTGAATCCCGGTCATACGTTACGATTTGTCGCCTCGAGAGCAAAACGCAATCCAATATTGTACGAACACAGTGGATCGACAATATTTACCGTAAACACGATTGTTCCACCTATCCTGACTATAAGCCTCCCTCCCTTCTGGGTGGGCAATCCCGATATCAAACCCGAAAATATAGTTTCCTACGAATTCGGTTTACGGAGCCAGTTTACCGATAACGAAGTTTCCAGCGACGTCAAATTATTCAGCTATCGAATCGACGACCACATTGTCAGAGATTCAACGGGCATCACGACGGCTATTAACCAGGAAAGTACTCGTGTCAATGGACTGGAGCTGGCGCTCGATTTTTCACCGATACCAAACCTCGATATCAAGAGTGGTTTCAGCTTCGTCGATGTCGAAACTACAGCCGCTGATATCGAAAGATCTTTTCCCGACAAAACTGCCTTTATTAGCGCCGATTATCGCTCGAATTTTCGCCATAATTTTTCGGCTTCTTTATATTATATCGACGCGATGCAGTGGTACCAAACTAAAGATATCAATGCTATTGACCCAATCAGAAAACTCGACCTTCGATATGCCTACATTATCGATCAGCAAAGTGAGACACGTATCGAACTCATTGGCCAAAACCTACTCGAAGACTATAACGATTACTTCGTGGAAAATCTGGCCGAACGACTCTTCCTTCTGAGGATAACGGGCGGCTTCTAGGATACTGAAATGAAAGGAATCATGGGATCAGGATGGGTGAAACCCGCAGGTATAATCCTGCTGTTCTTAGCCGGCTACCTGCAGCCATTGCATGCCAGCGATGGCCAGATTGTAATCGTAAAAAGCAGGAACAATAGCTATTTCAACCAGACGATCGAAAGCCTGACCGACCATGTCGAAGACGCAGTTTCTTTCAATGTAATCGAAGCAGAGTCAATCGACGCAAACACAGCTTTACTTTCCAGAAGTCATTTCGTTATTGCTCTGGGATTAAAAGCAACTCAAATGTTATCGGTACGATTGCCGGGAAAACTCATAATCAGTGCCTATTTAACGCAGCAACAGCACGATCAGCTGAAGTTATCGGGTACTACCCATCTAACCGTGTTGCTAGACCAGCCACTAGAACGTTATCTCGCATTCACCCATTTTCTGTTCAAGCCGAAGGCTGTGGGTATTATCAACTACTCATCGATTGAACTAAATCGAAGGCAGGAGAAAATCTTAAAACGCCTGAACCTACGACTGAATCAGTACCAGTCGGATAACACGCGAAAATTGCTTGGTACTGTCAGGCAATTGGTAACCCAAAACGATGCCCTTCTCATGCTACCCGAACAAGGTATATATAACCGGAATACCCTCAAAGGTATTTTACTGACCGCTTACCGTGCGCGTAGTCCGGTGATCAGTTACTCACCGGCCCATGTGAAATCGGGAGCACTGGCGGCAATCTACTCATCCCCGGCCGATATTGGCAGACACATTGCGGAAGTCATTAACAGTTACAATAAGGGATCTTTGAAAATTACTGGTGGCACCGAGTTTGCACGCTATTATTCGATATCGATCAACTCCCGTGTGGCCCATGCACTCGGAATGGAACTTCCTGCTGAAGCCGATTTTAGTAAATACCTGAACGAAGTGGTTAAATGAACCGGCTCGGCATCAAGTATCAGATCCTGGTAATCGTGTTGGTACCGGTATTCCTGGTCGATGCATTCCTTACCTACATTAATGTCAGCAATAGCATCGGTCAGGCGAACGAACTATTGCAAAGTAAAGGACACATCATAGCCAGGCAAATCGCCGGTGCATCAGAGTTTAATGTATTTGCAGGGAATCAAAGCCAGATCCAGTACCTGCTCGATCAAACTATCGACACCAATGCGATCGTTATGGCTTCGGTATACGATTCCCAGGGTGGCGTTATTGCCAAATCAGTTTCCGACCAGTACGAGAAAACCAATACGGCCAACTATTTCTATTCTCGTCAACCAATAATGTCCCGAAGCATTGAACTCACGGATGTTTTCACGCCCGATCAAAGTGACACCGAGCGAAGTCAAATTATCGGATGGGTACACATTCATATATCTCGCGAACAATTAGAGCTGACTAAATCACGTATCATCAACAACTCGATTATTTTTTTCGTTATCGCTTTAGTCCTGACCCTGATATTAACCACCATTATCAGTCGGGGTATTACACGCCCGATTTTTTCACTGGTGGATCACCTGAACCTCGTGGAAACCGGCCATTTGGGAGAAGCAATTGAACCAGTAGAAAAAAACGAAATCGGCGCGGTGCAGGAAGGCTTCAATCGTATGACCCAGTCATTGCTCACCAATAGGCGGCACCTGAACGAAAGGATTCAACAGGCTACTCAACAAATGAGCGACGCCATAACCGATATGGAGTCGAAAAATCGCGAACTTGGATTCGCGAAAGACGAAGCACAAAATGCGAACCGGATAAAGTCCGAATTTCTGGCTAATATGAGTCACGAAATTCGTACCCCGATCAATGGTATCAAGGGTTTCATCAATTTGATGAGCAAATCCGATTTAACGCCTACGCAAAAAAAATATAACGATATTGTTTTAAAGTCCACTAACGATCTGACCAACATCATCAACGAGATTCTCGATTTTTCCAAGATAGAATCGGGGAAGTTACAAATAGTTGATGACGACTTCGATCTTTACGAAGTTATCGAGCAAACCCGCGACATCCTTTTCATCAATATCCTGACTAAAAACATCGATTTAAACCTGATCATTTATAGTGACACGCCGCGCTACGTTTGTGCCGACAAACTGCGCCTGAAACAAATTTTATTAAACCTGATTGGCAATGCGATCAAGTTTACCGATCAGGGCAGTGTCGTAATCAGGGTTTCAGCCGAACTACATGATCAGGATGAAACCTGGTTTGAGATCGCCATCGAGGATACAGGCATCGGTATTTCGGCTCAGAATCAGCAACACCTTTTTAAGGCCTTTAGCCAGGTAGAATCCGCCGCCAATC
>CAZJEJ010000098.1:0-4548 GCA_964544945.1 uncultured Gammaproteobacteria bacterium
GATTACCAGTGCCGTATCGGCAGTGAGGCGGACAGGTTCGCCAGCACCTATTTGCCATCCAACGTGCGCGGTTCCTATATAACCCGATACTGCAGGGATCGCGGCTAACAGGTATATGTGGATCGAACTGAAACTTCCGGTGCCTTTGTTATCATCGCGTATTTTTTCCCATTGTTGTCTCGGGTCGATGAAAAGGCCAAAAATATGCTGTAAACCCATAATTAGTGGCTCCTGACCGTTTATTGCCTCCAGTTATTGCTATTTTGCCCTGACTAATCGGGTTATTATTTTGGAGTTACTAACGCAAGTCAAGAGCTACGCAGATTATCACCGAGCTATTTGCCGGGCTCACCTGGGACGATCAATCCTCAGAAGCCCTATAGTGACAGTTACCTATTGACGAGGGAGTTCTGGATATCGAAGCGACTGACCCGGCAGGCCCCCGCTTATTGGCGAATCAAATTTCGCCAGGGCTTCCGAGCGTCTGCTTCCATTGTGAATTGCCAGTGCCGGAGGGCGTCAATCTCAGTGCCCGTATTGATGGTGAGCCCCGACCGATGTGTTGCAACGGCTGTAAAGCTGTTGCCGAGGCGATCGTCAACTCGGGGCATGAACATTTTTACCGGGTCAGGACGACACCCTCAGCAACCGCAACCGAGCCGGTACCAGAATATCTGCGTGGAACCCGGGGGTATGAGCTGGAGCTGGTTCAAAGTCAGTTTATTGATCGGGTGTCTGGCACACTGTGCGAAGCGAGCCTGATTCTTGAAGGGATTACCTGCGCGGCCTGCATCTGGCTAAACGAGCAGCATATTGCCGGCTTAGCCGGCGTGGAACAGGTTCAGATTAATTACACGACCCGGCGGGCCTGGGTGCGTTGGGACGATAGCCGAATCAAATTAAGCGAAATCCTGCTGGCAATTCTTACTATCGGATATCGGGCCTATCTCTGCAATGCCGACCAGCACCAGGCATTGCGTCAACTCGAACGTCGCGCACAATTGCGCCGCATGGCCATTGCAGGCCTGTTTGGCATGCAGGTAATGATGATGTCGATCAGTCTCTATGCGGGGGCCTGGTCTGGTATGGAGCGGGACTTTGAAGCCCTTTTTCGATGGCTCAGCCTCGGATTGACCACACCCGTGGTGTTTTACTCTGCGCTACCGTTTTTCCGCTCCGCCTGGAACAGGCTAAAGATCTGGCAGGTCGGTATGGATGTGCCCGTGTCGGTCGCTATCGGCATCGCTTATAGCGTCAGTTTCGTCGCAACGGTTACCGCTAAGGGTCATGTCTATTTCGACTCAGTGGTGATGTTTGTATTCTTTTTACTGGTCAGCCGCTATTTTGAATCGATGGCGCGCCAGCGTAGCGCAGAGTCGGTAGAGAGACTCGCGCATGCATTGCCGATGATTGCCACCCGGTTAGCGAAAGGAGCTCAGTCGGAAGAAGTGATTGCGGTATCGGAACTCAATGTGGGCGATCGGGTGTTAGTGCGACCGGGGGAAACAATCCCCGCCGATGGCGTAGTGTTCAGGGGTACTTCTTACGTTGACGAGTCGCTGTTAAGTGGCGAGAGTCATCCAGTAAGCAAAAAAGCCGGTGACCGAGTGATTGGTGGAAGTATTAATCACGAAGGCCCGCTAGAATTGAAAGTACAGTCGCTCGGCGCAGATACGGTGTTATCCGCTATTCAGCAAATGATAGAGCGGGCCCAGTCGGACAAACCCCCATTGGCACAACTGGCGGATCGTATCGCGGGCAGGTTTATCGTTGCCGTACTGCTAATCGCTGTCGTAGTTGCAGTATTCTGGTGGCAGTACGATCCTGAGCGCTGGTTGGCGGTGACCCTTGCCGTATTGATTGTGACCTGCCCCTGTGCGCTTTCGCTAGCGACTCCAGCCGCTATCAGTTCCGCTTTGGGCAAGTTGCAGATAATGGGCCTGCTGGTCAAGCGTGGGCGGGTACTAGAAGCCCTGCATCGGGTGACCCATGTTGTATTCGACAAAACCGGCACCCTGACACTCGGCAGACCAGTGCTAAAGAACATACTGTGCGATCAGGCTATCGGCGAGGCGCGTTGCCTGCAGTTGGCGGCGGCGATGGAATACTACTCCGAGCACCCGCTTGGCAAGGCGCTGGTTCTGCAGGCCGGTGAAACCAAACGTCTGGTTGCGGAAGATGTCGAGAATGTGCCAGGGGGTGGCCTGTGTGCAAGCATCGAGGGACAGGCTTATGCGATCGGCAGTATTGAATTTATCAAACATAAAACAGGCCAGGGTGTGCCTCGGAAATGGTCTGATGATCTATCGTTAAATGAAGCGGCAATTGTTGCCCTGGCTACCCCGCTGCAAATACTGGGATTATTTGTATTCGACGATGAGTTGCGTCCAGATGCCGCACAACTGGTTCAGATGCTGGGTGATAGCGGTAAGCAGGTTATGCTGATGACCGGGGATCGCGAGTCTATAGCCCGGCAGGTGGCGGAGCAGACGGGTATAGTGGATTATCAGGCCGGGTTGCTACCCGAACAAAAAATGGCACGGGTGCAGGACTTGCAATCGGCAGAGGCCGTTGTACTGATGGTTGGTGATGGCATCAACGATGCCCCCGTATTATCGGCAGCGGATGTATCGATTGCGATGGGCAGCGCGACAGCACTCGCCAAAACCAGCGCCGACATGGTGATGTTGTCAAATCGCCTGGACGTTATCCTGGGTGGGCTTGATATGGGGCGCAGAACACAGCGTATTATTCGTCAAAACTTTACCTGGGCACTCGGCTATAATCTGGTTGCAATTCCCGCAGCAGCCGGCGGATTTTTATCACCCTGGATGGCGGCGGTCGGGATGTCGCTTAGTTCGCTGATTGTAGTAATGAATGCTTTGAGGCTATCGCGTTAATGGAAATCCTGTATCTTTTGATACCCCTGTCACTGGTACTTTTTGGGCTGATTGTCTGGGTATTCTTCTGGGCTGTAGGCAACGGTCAGTTTGACGATCTGGAGGGGCCGGCGCATAGAATTTTGCTAGATAAGGATGAACCGATTGAGTCGTCAGACAAAAAATAGCCGATCGGGGGGAGACCGGCTATTAAACTGTAGGATTTTAAACGTATAATTTCAGCCGAAGCTGATACAGTTTTAACTGCAGGATCAGACTAGCACCACAAATAGACGGTCAATTTGACTTAGATCAAAGAGCGTGGATTATCCTTAATTCTCCGATTTCAAATCATCCGGGAAAATATGTTAGTGTTTTCCTCCGACGCTAAATAGTGATCGAATACCATACAAATATTGCGAATCAACAGGCGCCCGCTCGCAAGGATCAGAATTTTATTGTGCGACAGCTGTAGCAGGCCATCTTCCTCCATTGGCTTAAGACGTTGCAACTCTGTTGAAAAGTGGCTATTAAAGTCAATCTTCCAGAGTTTTTCGATGCAGCTGATATCCAGTTTGAAGTGGCATATCAATTGCTGGATGACTTCTCGTCTTAGAATATCCTCTGCACGTGTCTCACAACCACGATAGATCGGCAGGCGATTCTGTTGCAAATTATCGTGGTAAATCTTGAGGTCGCTTATATTCTGGCAGAAGTGGTCACCAATATTGCTTATCGCGGAAACTCCCATAGCGACCGAATCGCAGGCTGAATGGGCAGAATAACCCTGAAAGTTACGATGCAATGTACCGCGACGTTGAGCGATAGCTAATTCGTCGAGGGGTTTGGCGAAGTGATCCATGCCGATGTAAATGTAACCAGCCTTTGTCAAGCGTTCGACCGCTAGTTGAAATATCGCGAGCTTTTCTTCGGGCGGCGGCAAATCTTTCTGTTTGATGCGCCGTTGCGGTGGAAATCGATGCGGCAGGTGCGCGTAATTATAGAGTGCGATGCGGTCAGAATTAAGCTCCATGAGCGTCTCGAGCGTATCCGAGAAGCTCGAAACGGTTTGAAATGGCAATCCATAGATAAGATCAATGTTTATCGACTTGTAACGCGAGTTTCGGGCCTGGTCGATCACCTCGCGCGTTTGCTCGATGCTTTGTACACGATTAACGGCCTGTTGTACCTGTTCGTTGAAATCCTGAACGCCCAGGCTCAAACGGTTAAATCCGAGTTTGCGCAGATGGATAATGGTACCGGCGTCGGTGGTTCTTGGGTCGATTTCGATTGAGTATTCTCCACCATCGTCGGAGCGTAGCCGAAAATGCTGCCCAATCTTATCCATCAGTGCCTGTGTTTGTGCGTTGCTCAGGAAGGTTGGGGTACCACCGCCCCAATGGAGTTGCTCTACCACTCGATCCGAATCAAACAATGCACTCTGTATTTCGATTTCACGGAACAGATCTTCCAGATAGGGGGCTACGCGCGAGTGATCTTTGGTGACAACCTTGTTACAGGCGCAGTAGTAACAGATTGTGTTGCAAAACGGGATGTGAAAATACAGCGACAGAGGCCTGGGAATTGGGTCTCCATTACTGTTCCTCGCCCACTGGCAATAATCGGCGGCATCGATTTTATCGGTAAATTGATTAGCAGGCGGGTAAGA
>CAZJEJ010000098.1:4648-8665 GCA_964544945.1 uncultured Gammaproteobacteria bacterium
TCGCTCATATTCTATCTGATCCCAGGGTTCCTCTTAGGGCGTGGAATTATGGCGATATCTTACCTCCAGTCTTTTTTCGTTATTACGACGGGCAGGGCAGTATTTTCGGAACTGGTCGATTCAAGTGCATTTAAAAGGAGAATTCTGGTCTATGGCGCTGGAGGGACAGCCTCGCATATCGATGCCAAATTACGTAGAAAGTCCGACCGCCGAGGTTTTGAGATTGTCGGTTACATTTTGCTTCCGAACCAGGCCTGCAAAATAGATGAATCCAAACTGATTACCTGTAATAAGTCGTTGCTATCGTTTGTCAGAGAAATTGAAGTGGATGAAATTGTAGTTGCTACCAGTGATATCAATACCGAGATATCGGTGGATGAACTGGTCAACTGTAAATTAAGCGGTATTGGGGTGGTTGATATTTTGTCATTTTTTGAACGCGAAGCAGGGCAAATTCGAGTCGATATACTGGAACCTGCCTGGTTGGTTACTTCAGAAGGATTTCACCAATCCAAAATTCAAAATAGCATAAAAAAAATATTCGATATTACTGCCAGTTTCACAATACTAACCATTGCGGCACCCTTCCTGATTCTAACTATAATTGCTATCTGGATAGAGGATGGGACGAGGGCGCCCATATTTTACAGCCAGCAGAGAGTCGGTAAGCAGGGCCTCCCTTTTAAAGTCTATAAATTCAGGAGCATGCGTGATAATGCCGAGAAACCCGGAGAAGCGGTCTGGGCTTCGAAAACCGACGATCGGGTCACCCGGGTAGGCGCATTTATACGCAAAACGCGACTGGATGAGTTTCCTCAAATTCTAAATGTTCTCAACGGTACGATGAGCTTTGTCGGACCGAGGCCAGAAAGACCCCAGTTTGTCGAAAATTTAGAAAAAGAGATACCTTATTATGACGTAAGACATATGGTTAAACCCGGGATTACTGGCTGGGCCCAGTTACTTTATCCATACGGTTCTTCTATTGGTGACTCCTATCAAAAGCAGCTATTCGATATGTATTACGTTAAAAACCATACGCTTTTTCTGGATTGCCTGATATTGCTTCAAACCGTTGAAGTAGTATTATTTGGAAAGGGCGCAAGATAATTCCAGGCAAAATTATGATAGAAGATGACGAAATAAAGTTGTGTATTGTGGGCCTGGGTTACGTGGGTCTTCCGCTAGCCATCGAGTTTGGTAAATCCATGCCAACCATTGGGTACGATACCAACGGTGATCGGGTAAAAGAATTGCTCGATGGCAGGGACACTACTCTCGAGGCAAGCAAATCAGAGCTAAAGGATGCGATATGTTTGCAATACACCACCACGCTTGCCGATACTTCTTCTGCTAACGTCTATATCGTTACCGTCCCGACACCGATCGATGCGTTCAAAACCCCGGATTTGAGGCATCTGGAATCTGCCAGTAGGGCGGTAGGTTCTGTGCTGAGAGAAGGCAACGTGGTGATATTCGAATCGACAGTGTATCCCGGCGCCACTGAAGAAGTCTGTGTACCGATACTTGAGGCGGAATCCGGGTTACTGTTGAATCAGGGGTTTTATGTCGGTTATAGCCCCGAGAGAATAAACCCGGGGGACAAGGAACATCGGTTAACCAGTATTCTAAAAATCACCTCCGGTTCAACGCCCGATGCAGCTGATTTTATCGATCGACTATACAAAAAGATAATCGTTGCGGGCACTCACAAAACAACCAGCATTAAAGTTGCCGAGGCAGCCAAGGTGATAGAAAACACCCAGAGAGATGTCAATATTGCTCTCATAAACGAACTCGCGCTGATATTTAACAAACTGGATATAGATACGATCGAGGTGCTTGAGGCGGCGGGTACGAAATGGAACTTCCTCCCGTTTCGCCCGGGATTGGTTGGCGGCCACTGTATTGGTGTGGACCCCTACTATTTGACCCATAAAGCGCGGGAAATTGGCTATCACTCCCAGGTAATATTATCGGGTCGGCGCATTAACGATGAAATGGGTTCATATGTTTCGAGCCAGGTCGTCAAATTGATGACGAAGAAGAAAATTCATGTGGTCGGAGCGAGAATTCTATTGCTTGGGTTGGCATTTAAGGAAAATTGTCCGGATATAAGAAATACCAGGGTGATAGATATTGTTGCTGAACTGGATAATTACCATGCAAGAATCGATGTCTATGATCCCTGGGTAAACCCGGCAGAGGCAAAACACGAGTACAATATAAATATGGTCAAAGAATTACCGGCAGAAACTTACGATACGGTTATATTGGCAGTAGCACATCAGCAATTTTACGAATTTGGAATTGATGGAATAAAAGCGCTGTGTAAAGAAAATCATGTAATTTATGATGTTAAAAATATCCTTCATAAGGATGATGTTGATGGACGCCTGTAAGTTTAAGAGATGGCCATGAGAGAATTTGAACGAAAATTGCAGTTTCTGGAATCAAACCAGCATAATTGGTGCGTTACTGGTGCTGCAGGTTTCATCGGGTCGAATTTGATCGAGTTTTTACTCGGCCATAATCAATGTGTGGTAGGACTGGATAATTTTGCCACCGGACATCAACATAATCTTGACCAGGTAGAGCAACTAGTTAGCAAGGCGCAATGGGAAAACTTTTCGTTTATCGAAGGTGATATCCGCGATTTGGCCACCTGCCAAAGGGCCTGCGAATCTGTAGATTTTGTGTTACACCAGGCAGCTCTGGGCTCCGTACCCCGGTCTTTAGAAGACCCTGTGACCACCAACGAAGTTAATGTCAGCGGGTTTCTGAACATGTTGATCGCTGCACGAGATCATCGAGTCAAATCTTTTGTCTATGCTGCATCCAGTTCAACTTATGGCGATAGCCCAGGATTGCCAAAACAGGAGGACATCATTGGAAACCCGCTTTCTCCGTACGCGGTGACAAAATATGTCAATGAACTCTATGCATCAGTTTTTCAGACTTGTTATGAATTTAAGGCAACAGGCTTGCGATATTTTAATATCTTTGGTCAAAGACAGGACCCGGAAGGCGCTTACGCGGCAGTTATTCCTAAATGGGTGGCAAGCATGTTAAAAGGGGAGCAAGTTTATATTAATGGAAAAGGCGATACGAGTCGTGATTTTTGTTTTGTCGACAATGCCGTGGAAGCCAATATTCTCGCCGCGCTGACTGACAACCCCGAAGCGCCGGGCCAGGTATACAACGTGGCATTAAACGACCAGACTAGTCTGGTTGAACTACACGCCGCGATTCGCCGGACAATTCAGGCCAGGTTGCCCGATTTACACATTGAAGAACCGGAGTTCAGGGATTATCGGGCAGGCGACGTATTGCACTCCCGTGCTAATATAACCAGGGCAAAGGATTTCCTGGGATATGACCCAAAATACAAAATAGAGAAAGGATTAGAAATATCGATGGACTGGTATATCCAGGATCTTACATAACTAATTGAGAAGTGATTATGAAACGAATAATTTTGATCGGTGCATTATTATTGACCGTTACGGCTTGCGGTACTAATTATCAATACGCAAACCGAACCATTAATATTGCCGATCTTGACGAAAGGCCATCACAAATTATTGCCGAATACAAAATTGGAATCGGCGATACAATCAATATCAACGTCTGGAAAAATCCTGATTTAAGTGTAAGGGTTCCGGTTCGTCCGGATGGAAAGATTTCTGCCCCCCTGATAGGCGATATGCTCGTGGCGGGATTCACCCCTGAAGAAGTATCGATGTTTATTCAAATAGAGTTAGGAAAATTTATCAGATCTCCTAACGTGGTAGTCATTATGACTAACCTGGGGAGTACGCAATATCTTTCCAGGGTGAGGGTAACAGGTGCGGTCGTCAATAACGTTTCCTTAAATCATCAACAGGGGATGACACTGCTGGATGCGATTCTGGCAGCCGGGGGGCCAAATGAATTTGCCAATTCATCCGAAACCAGGGTATTTAGAAGAATCGGCGATGAAACGGTATTAATACCGGTTGATTTAGACAGTATGCT
>CAZJEJ010000099.1:0-8526 GCA_964544945.1 uncultured Gammaproteobacteria bacterium
GATGGTACCGGAGGGGGGACTCGAACCCCCAAGGTGTTACCACCAGCGGATTTTGAGTCCGCCGCGTCTACCAGTTCCGCCACCCCGGCATAGAGCACGAAGGGCGCATTCTAATTCAAAATATATCCCAGTGGTAGCCTTGAACGGGTATCATACGCGCTTTTCCTGACATCCCCCGATGCAACTCAGCGATTTTGATTACCTATTGCCCGAACATTTGATCGCGCAGGTACCCCTGGCAGACAGGAATGCGTCTCGAATGCTGGTGATCGATCCCGTAAAGGGAACTGTGCGGGATCACCAGTTTTCCCAAATCGAGTCTTTCGTCGAAGCGGGTGATTTACTGGTATTTAACAATACCCGGGTTATCCCGGCGCGGCTGTTTGGATATAAGCAAAGCGGCGGGAAGATCGAGGTGATGGTCGAGCGCGTGCTCGACGACGAGCATTTAATCGCGCAGATCCGTTCGAGCAAAGCGCCAGGGCCCGGTACCAGTCTGGTACTGGAAAAGGAAATCAAATGCTGCATGGTTGAACGTCGGGGCGAATTGTTTGTTCTGCGCCAGCAAGATCAAACTTCCTGGCTGGCATTACTCGAACAATATGGCCATATTCCGTTGCCACCTTATATTCAACGCCCGGACGAAGCGTCGGACAAGGCGCGTTATCAAACGGTGTATGCGCAATTTCCGGGAGCGGTGGCAGCGCCTACTGCGGGGCTGCATTTCGATCAGCCGATACTCGACCAACTCGCATCTAGCGGGGTCAATACCGCCTTTATCACGCTACATGTCGGCGCGGGCACCTACCAGCCAGTGCGTGGCGACGATATCGACAATCATGTAATGCACGCCGAACGCGTTGACGTGCCGCAGCCGGTATGCGACGCGGTTATCGAAACACGCGAAGCAGGGAAGCGTGTAATAGCAGTTGGCACCACTGTGGTACGTAGTTTAGAGGCTGCAGCTACAAGTGGAAAAATACTGCCCTTACAGGGAGAATCGAGCTTATTTATCAAGCCAGGATTTAAATTCAACATAATCGATGCAATGATTACCAATTTTCACTTACCCAAATCAACCCTGCTGATACTGGTCAGCGCTTTTGCGGGATCCCAGTTAACCAACCGCGCTTATCGGCATGCGGTCGATCAGGAATATCGATTTTTCAGCTACGGAGACGCGATGTATATCGCGTGCCGGGCAAGCAGCACAACCTGTTAAAGAGTGACTATGGAGTTTAGTTTAGATAAGGTCGATGGCAAGGCACGACGAGGGCGACTGGTATTCGATCGAGGCACAGTAAAAACACCTGCTTTCATGCCGGTTGGTACCTACGGCACGGTGAAGGCCATGACACCAGAGGAACTGGTTGCTATCGGAGCAGAAATTATTCTTGGCAATACCTTTCACCTGATGCTGCGCCCCGGAACCGATATCATTAAGAAGCACGGTGACTTGCATAATTTCATGAATTGGCAAGGGCCGATATTGACCGACTCCGGTGGGTTTCAGGTTTTCAGCCTCGCAAAGATGCGCCAGATCGGCGAGCAGGGCGTGCATTTTAACTCCCCGGTTGACGGTTCCCGGGTTTTCCTGAGCCCAGAAGTATCGATGCAGGTTCAGCGTGACCTGGGCTCCGATATCGTGATGATTTTCGATGAGTGCACGCCGTATCCAGCCAATGAAGACCAGGTGCGAGAATCGATGGAATTGTCTTTACGATGGGCCGCTCGCAGTAAAAGTGCTCATGGTGATAATCCCAGCGCATTGTTTGGCATCGTGCAGGGGGGCATCTACCCCGAGCTACGGCGCAAATCGATCGCTGGATTAACCGCCATAGGATTTGATGGTTATGCCATTGGCGGGCTTGCAGTCGGGGAACCGGCCGAAGAGCGCAATGGGGTCCTGGACATCTGTATTCCTGATTTACCTGGTGATAAGCCACGTTACCTGATGGGGGTTGGCAAGCCAGAAGATTTGATCGAGGGAGTTCGTCGCGGTATTGATATGTTCGATTGCGTGATACCAACGCGCAACGCGCGTACCGGCTTCCTCTACACGCATCAGGGCATTATCAGGATTCGCAATAGTCGATACAGGGAGGATGCACGTCCGATCGATGAGAATTGTGATTGTTATGCCTGTCAGCACTATTCTCGGGCTTATCTCCGGCATCTGGACAAATGCGGGGAGATTCTTGGTGCGCGTTTGAATACGATCCATAATTTGTTTTATTTTCAGGACTTGATGCGCCGGATTCACAGTGCGATCGAGGACGATCGATACGAACAATTCAGTCGAGATTATTATCACAATTATCAGGCAGATTTATAGCGCAACTCTTGTGAGAACCCGAGCCTGATGCCATAATACGCGCCGCTTCAGGGGAGGCGACGAAACCTCCTCCAATCTAACATTACTTAACAAAAGGTAAGCAAGCATGAGTTTTTTTATTAGCGACGCCATGGCGCAAGCAGCCGGTTCCGACCAGGGGAGCCTTCTTTCGTTCCTGCCATTAATTGTCCTGTTTGTGGTATTTTATTTTTTACTGATACGTCCGCAGCAGAAAAAAGCCAAGCAACATAAAAACATGGTTGCAACGCTGAAAAAAGGTGACGAGATTATTACCAATGGCGGCGTGCTGGCAAAAATTACCGATGTCGGTGAGAATTTCCTGTCCTGCGAAATTGCCGACAAGGTCGAAATTAAGCTGCAAAGTCACGCGGTTAGTACGGTACTGCCCAAGGGCACCATCAAAGGCCTGTAAAAATAATGGTCAATCATTACCCTCTGTGGAGATATATTCTTCTCGTACTGGTCATTATATTCGGGGTTATTTATGCCGCGCCGAACCTTTACGGTGAAGACCCGGCTGTACAAATTTCGCATCGGGTAAAGTTGATCGACGAGGGTGAGGTAAGTTACATCAGCGATTTACTCAACAGCGAAGGTGTGATTTATCGCTCGATTGAACTGGAAGCCAGTAATATTCTGATCCGATTTGACTCCGAAGATCAGCAGCTCAAGGCGATCACACAAATTAGCGAATTACTCAACGATGTCGATAAACGCTACGGTGTTGCGTTAAACCTCGCACCCGCAACCCCGGACTGGTTGACCAGTCTCAATGCATTACCGATGTATCTGGGTCTGGATTTGCGCGGAGGAGTCCACTTTCTGATGGAAGTCGATATTGAGTCAGCGGTCGAAAAATCGCTGAATCGATCTTCTGATGATTTTCGAAGCTTTATGCGGGGCGAAAAAATACGTTACAAGTCAGTGCAGATAGACGGCCAGGTGATCAAAGTGCGGTTTGGAGACGCACAGGTACGCGATGCAGCGAAGCTGGAGCTGGAAAACGAGTATCGTGATTTCCGGTTTGCCGAAAGTAATGACAGCCGTGGCTGGTTTATCGATATCACCTTTCTTCCAGAAGTACTGGATAACGAAAAGAAAACGGCCATCGAGCAAAATATTTCAACCCTGAAAAATCGAGTCAACGAGTTGGGTGTAGCCGAACCAGTGATACAACGTCAGGGGAGCGAGCGCGTTGTGGTTCAATTACCTGGCGTGCAAGATACTGTACGGGCCAAGGAAATCCTCGGCGCAACCGCAACCCTTGAGTTTCGACTGGTGCATGGATCGTTCACCGACTGGAGTGCGGCACAGGCTTCGGGCAAAACGCCTATCGGCGCCAGGATGTATCAGCGAAGCGATGGCAGTCCGGTACTGTTGAAGCGAAGCGTGATTGTAACTGGAGACCAGATAGAAGGTGCTGCGTCAGGAATCGATTCCCGTTCCAGTACGCCCAATGTGACGATCACGATGAATGCCAAGGGTGCCGATCGCATGAGTAAAATTACTCGCGATAATATCGGTAAGCCGATGGCTGTCGTGTTTATCGAAGACAAGTTCGAATATCGAGAAGTCGATGGCCAAAGACGTCGCATCAAAACCACTGAGACGCAGGTGATAAACGTTGCAACCATTCGCGATCAACTCAGCAAGCGCTTTGAAATAACCGGTCTGGACAGTACGCGCGAAGCCAGGGATCTGGCCCTGTTATTGCGAGCCGGTGCATTGCGTGCGCCGATGCTGATTGTCGAAGAGCGTACAGTCGGCCCTAGCCTGGGTCAGGAGAATATCGATAAGGGATTCATGTCGGTGGTAATCGGTTTTGTCGTGGTTTTGATTTTCATGGCGATCTATTACCGGGTATTTGGCCTGGTAGCAGACCTGGCATTGACGCTGAATCTGATTTTAATGCTGGCAGTCCTGTCGCTATTGCAGGCAACCCTGACACTCCCTGGTATCGCCGGAATCGTGCTTACCGTCGGTATGGCGGTGGACGCCAACGTGCTTATATTTGAGCGTATCCGCGAAGAGATTCGACTCGGCAATACACCGCAGGCATCGATTTATGCGGGTTACGAAAAAGCTTTCGGAACCATTGCGGATGCCAACATCACAACCCTGATAGCAGCGGTGATCCTGTTTGCGTTCGGAACCGGGCCGATTCAGGGTTTTGCGGTTACATTGTCGATTGGTATTCTCACCTCGATGTTTACCGCTATTTTTGGAACACGGGCGGTAATTAACCTGATTTACGGCCGAAAATCGATCAAGAAACTGACTATTTAGACCGGATACTCGAGTTATGACCAAGAAACCGTATATAGACATTGACTTCATGGGACTCCGCAAGCCAGCCTTGATGCTGTCGGCGGCCTTAATACTGATATCCCTGGGTACCCTGTTTACCCAGAAACTAAATCTCGGCATAGATTTTACCGGTGGTAGTCTAATCGAGGTGCGTTATCAGCAGGCTGTCGAGTTGCAACCCATACGCAATGTGCTCGAAAGCAATGGTTTTGGCGATGCTATCGTGCAGCATTTTGGTAATGCGAGCGAGGTATTGATTCGCCTGGTGCCCAAAGTCGATCAGGACAAAGCAGAACTTAGTTCGCAAATTATCAAGCTGTTGAGTGAAGCAAGTACCGGCTCGATCGACGTGCGCCGGGTTGATTTTGTCGGACCCCAGGTCGGTGAAGAACTGACCGAAGACGGTGGGCTTGCCGTGCTTTACGCGCTGATTGCGATATTGATTTATGTGTCGGTAAGATTCGAGTACCGTTTTTCACTAGGCGCGGTGGCCGCGTTGATCCACGATGTTATAATCACATTGGGTATATTTTCAATGTTTCAACTGGATTTCAATCTTAGTGTAATCGCGGCTGTACTGGCGGTCATTGGTTATTCGCTCAACGATACCATCGTGGTATTCGACCGCATCCGTGAAAATTTTCGTAAAATTCGCAAAAAAACATCACTGGAAATTACCAATACTTCGATTAACCAGACTATTTCGCGTACCTTGATCACTTCGATGACAACCCTGATGGTGTTGCTGTCGCTGTTTTTCCTCGGCGGTGCGGTGATTCACTCGTTTGCCTTGACGCTGATTATCGGTGTTCTGGTCGGTACTTACTCATCGATTTATGTCGCGACTACCACCGCCCTTGTGCTCGGTATCAAACGTAGCGATTTACTGGTGTCGGATAAAGATACCGAAGAGATGGCACGCCCCTAATTTAACCTGTTGAAAGAGCACCAGTCATAGGGAGGAAAGTGAAATGCATCTAGACCCCGAACTAATCGAAGAACTCAATTTACTCATGCGGCTGCATCCGAATTCATCATCTGAGGAAATCAGTATTGCTACCACCGCCGATCCTGCGGTAGTAGCGGCGGCGAAGCGACTGTTTCAGAAAGGGCTGGTATCACAGGAAGATGGCGGTCACCTGACCGATGCCGGTGGCGAAGCCGCTGATCTTATGAGTCAATTGGCTGATTTGGTATCCCCACCACTGGAGCCAATTTAAAAAAATCAGCTATCATTTATGTTGGCCTCTGAACGCACTGTTAACCGCGAGTGCACGAATAGATCAGGGGTTCCTTAGATTTAAATACTTTCATTGTAGGATGAAAACAGTTTAAAAATGGTCTATACATGTAGATAACGCGTGGATCAATCGGGCCAGGTTTTCACTAGCGATCATGCCGGTGGGGACGCTTCCCGCATCGAGATCAGTCATGCATCGTCAGAAATGAAACAAATTTTCGATGCTGCCAATCGTGTAACTATTTAGTATTTGAAGGATTAAATAATGACAAATTATGCGGAAAAGAGAAATTTTCTGCGAATGACTATCGATTGTGCGCTTAGCTTTTCCAGGAAAGACGGGAATCAGTCTTTCGAGGGCAACGTCGTTAATTTAAGCAGCAAGGGGATTCTGTTTACTTCAAGTGAAAAATTTGAAGAAGGCACTTCTCTCGATATTGTTTTGACCCCCAGTAATTCATTGACCTCTCCTATGGAATCTAGCGTGGTTGTTTCCCGGGTTATCGATAATGAATCGGTATACGAAGTCGCCTGCGAAATAGAGGAAATCAGATAAAGAAATGTTATTCCACGGGCGGGTGTATAAGCAACACGGGGACCCTTCCTTTCCTGGCCAGGGTATCGGCTATATTCCTGAAAAAGAAGCGGGTTACGCCCACGCGAGCGCGGGTAGACATGGCCACGAGATTGATTTTACGATTGGTGATTTCACGCAAAATTCCTTCGATTGGGTCCTTACCAAATCCCACCACAATTGAGACCTTATAGCCCGCTTCCCTGAGGCGGTTAGTTACTGGCATCAACTCGGTTTCGACGTGGGCTTTTATGCTATCTTCCTGTTGTGAAGCATAAATGGGGTGGAGTGTTGGTTTTACTGGTTTATCACCAGGCATCTGTACATATCCAGCACCCAGGTCGGGTTTACCAAAGCCAATACTACTGGGCGGTTTGGTTACAAAAAATAAGACCAGATCATTCTCCTTAGCAGAAATAAATTTTTCCACGTAAGTCAAAATTCTCTGGCTAAGCCTAGATTGATTCAGCGGAATCAGGACTTTATTGCTGGTCATGGCTAAATTCTCTTGAATAATTGAGTATGCACCAGAGTAGTCGGGTAAGCCATAGCCATTACTGCTCAGGTCGAGTAATGACTAAGCACATAGTCATTTACCATTCCGATAAACTCCTCTGCGATATTGTCGCCTTTCAGCGTGACCGTTTTTATTCCATCTTCGTAGACAGGCGCCACAGGTTGCTCCCCATTCCCGGGTAAACTGATACCAATATTCGCGTGCTTGCTTTCTCCCGGGCCGTTCACCACGCAACCCATTACTGCTACGCTCATTGTTTCTACCCCGGAAAACTTATGTTTCCAGGCTGGCATCGATTCATCCAGTTGGCACTGAATTTTCTTCGCCAGTACCTGAAAAAATTCGCTGGTGGTTCGACCGCATCCAGGGCATGCAACCACGGTCGGGGTAAACGACCGTATCTCCAGTGCCTGAAGTATTTGTTGTGCTACCTTTACTTCACGTTCGCGCGAAGCACCAGGGTCAGGTGTCAGCGAAACACGGATCGTGTCGCCTATGCCCTGATTCAATAAAATAGCGAGTGCCGAGGTTGAGGCAATTATACCCTTGTCTCCCATACCCGCTTCAGTCAGGCCAAGGTGTAATGCGTAGTCAGACTGTTGTGCCAGGGTCTGGTAAACGCTAACCAGGTCTGCGACTCTGCTCATCTTGCAACTAATAAGAATCCGATCCGCGTCGAGGCCTATATGCTGGGCTAATTGTGCACTCGACAGAGCCGATTCCACCACGGCCTGCCGCGTGACTTCTGTCAGGTTTAACGGATTGGCAAGATTAGCATTGCGAGTGAGCAGCCCGGCGAGTAAATCCTGATCCAGGCTACCCCAGTTAACGCCAATTCGAATGGGTTTATCGTATTTACAGGCAATTTCGATCATTTCGCTAAACTGAATATCATGCTTTTTGCCGCGCCCCACATTGCCCGGATTGATTCGATATTTCGCCAATGAGCGTGCGCAGGCATCGTGCTGCCTGAGCAATTTGTGCCCGTTGAAATGGAAATCTCCAATGACTGGCAGGGTATAATCCTGTGCTGCCAGTTGCTCGACTATGTGCGGTATGGCCTTTGCTGAACTGTCATTATTTACCGTTACTCGTACCAGTTCCGAACCGGCATCGCATAGTAATTTGATTTGATCAACCGTTGCCGCGATATCTGCCGTATCGGTATTGGTCATTGACTGAATGACCACCGGGGCACCGCCCCCTATTTTTACACCGTTTATCGATACGGACCGCGTTTTATGGCGAGTGATTTGAGTCATGCTTACTAATGAGAAAAGTAGATTGGGTTAATAATAATGAACTAATGCCTGGAGTGAAAGAAATAACGATGATGATCCATCGCAGAGCTTCCCTGGAGGCAGGCAAGTCATTTAGAATTCAGCTTTCTCTGAAGCAGGACTTGCATTTTTGAAAGATATAACCGTTATTGCCTTCGATCTTGACGATACCTTGTGGCCCTGCATGCCTGTAATCGAACACGCTGAGGTGATGCTTTATCGATGGTTACAGCAGCACTATCCGCGAATTAG
>CAZJEJ010000100.1:0-8523 GCA_964544945.1 uncultured Gammaproteobacteria bacterium
CATAACAAATAATCCTGTCGCTCCCTGTAGTACAATCTAGACCAGCCCTGATCAATGCAGGATATGACAAATGCCAGATTCCTTCAAACTATTATGCAGTCGCCGCTTCCTGCCTTTTTTTCTCACTCAACTGCTTGGGGCATTTAACGACAATTTGTATAAAAATGGGCTGACGATTTTCGTCGCTTTTCAGGCGGCAAATATTTCACAGGAATCGAGCAACACATTGGTGAACATCGCTGCTGGTTTATTCATCCTGCCATTTTTTATGTTTTCACCGATTGCCGGTCAGCTTGCCGACAAGCACGAAAAATCGATGTTGATTCGTCGGATTAAACAACTCGAAATATTGATCATGTTGCTCGGCGCGATGGCGTTTTATCTGCAAAGCCCCGCGCTGTTGATCGCGATCCTGTTTTTAATGGGGACACAGTCATCCCTGTTTGGGCCGGTCAAGTATAGTCTGTTACCGCAAGCGCTACGCCCGGAAGAACTGGTTGGTGGCAATGCGATGATTGAATTCGGAACCTTCCTGGCGATATTGATGGGGTTAATCGCGGCCGTTTTAATTATCGGCCTTGGCCTCCATATAATCTCCCTGGCTGTCGTATTGTTCGCTGTTGCCGGGTACTGGGTGAGTCGTTCGATTCCGACCTTGCCCGCGAACGCACCGGAGCTCACGATCAGTTTCAACCTGTTTGCGCAAACACGAAATATCTTGCACGACGCTCGCGAAAACCTCAGTGTTTTTTATTCGATCATGGGTATTTCCTGGTTCTGGTTTATCGGTCTTACCTACATTACCCAGTTACCTAATTACGTGCGTTATGAGCTCGGTGGTAATGAACAGGTCTATGTACTGTTGCTCGCGATGTTTTCCATTGGAATCGGCATGGGTTCGTTTTTATGCGAACGCCTGTCAGGGCGCATTGTCGAAATCGGATTGGTGCCCATAGGTGCGCTGGGTCTGACCCTTTTTGGCGTCGATATTTACTTTAATCAGTCGCCTGGCGTGGGCGAAGCACTGATTACACCGATGGTTTTCATCGTCGATGGGAACAATCTACGGGTCATGTTCGACATCGTTATGCTCGGTATCTCCGGTGGCATTTATATCGTCCCGCTCTACGCCATGGTGCAACAACGCAGTGATGCGAAAAAACGCTCACGTATTATCGCCGCTAACAATGTAATAAACGCCCTGTTCATGGTGGCGGCAGCGCTTTACGGGATGTTTGCGCTATCGGCGGGTATTTCCATTCCGACCCTGTTTTTAATCATGGCGATTATGAACGCGGCTGTTGCGTTGTTTATCTTCAAACTGGTGCCAGAATTTATCCTGCGCCTGTTGATCTGGCTTGTGGTTCACATGGTCTACCGCGTACGAAAGATCGATCTCGACAGGGTTCCCGATGATGGCCCGGCAGTACTGGTTTGCAACCACGTCAGTTTCGTCGATGCGCTGGTGCTCGCCGGTTGTATCAGGCGCCCGATTCGCTTTGTCATATACTATCGTATCTTTCGGTTACCCATTCTTTCTTTTGTGTTTAGAACCGCCAACGCGATACCGATTGCCAGCTCGCACGAAGATCCCGAAATGACGAATCGGGCGTTCGATCAAATCAGTAATGCATTAAAACAGGGTGATCTTGTGTGTATCTTCCCGGAAGGTAAATTGACCGAAAACGGCGAATTGGCTGCATTCAAATCCGGTATAAGCAAAATACTCGAACATGATGCGGTACCCGTGGTGCCACTCGCTTTACGCGGTTTGTGGGGCAGTTTTTTCAGCCGTAAATATGGTAACGCTATGACACGATGGTTCCCACGCGGATGGTTTAACAAAATAGATTTGGTCGCCGGTGACGCGATCGAAGCGGGTAACGCCACCCGGGAAACTTTGTATCAACAGGTATTAGCTCTCAGGGGCGATGCCAAATAGTCAGCAAGAAAACCCTTGATCAAACTCTAAGGATAACCCTGCCGTCCTGCAAGGTGAAAAAGAGTAATTGCGCTGTTTATATCGCATCACAAGTATGGGTTTTATTCCATAGAAATACACAAAATACTTGTTTATACTGCTCCCCTTTCAATCTATCGGACCAACCACGGAGTCGTCATGAGCCAACCAGCAAAAGTCGTCAGCTCGAATATCAGTCAGCTACATCATTACATTAACGGCGAAAGAGTCGCAGGTAACAGTGGTCGTCTCGGTGATATCTTTAATCCTAGCCTGGGCGTCAAGGCCGCCGAGGTTCCGCTAGCCTCGCAGGCAGAAGTCGAAGCCACGATCGCGGTAGCGCAAGAGGCATTTCCTGGCTGGTCTACCATGTCGGTACTGGCGCGCTCGCGCATCATGACCAAATATGTGCATTTGTTATACGAACACCAGCACGAGCTCGCCGAGCTTGTCTGCAAAGAACACGGCAAGGTAATCGAAGATGCGATGGGGTCGGTTTTACGGGGTATCGAGGTCATCGAATTTGCCTGCGGGGCGCCGCATCAGCAAAAGGGTGAGTTTTCAGACAATGTGGCGCGGGGTATAGATATATACTCGATGCGTAAACCACTGGGTGTGGTCGCTGGCATCACCCCGTTTAACTTCCCGGCGATGATTCCATTATGGATGTCGGGTATGGCCCTGGTCACCGGAAACACAGTGGTGTTAAAGCCTTCTGAAAAAGATCCTTCCTGCCCGCTACGCATGGCTGAACTATTCGTCGAAGCGGGTGGCCCTCCCGGCGTATTCAACGTCGTCAATGGCGACAAGGAAGCAGTAGACACGCTACTCAACGACGATCGCATCAAGGCGGTCAGTTTTGTCGGTTCTACCGCGATTGCACAGTACGTTTACGCGACTGCGTCCGCCAATGGGAAACGCTGCCAGGCGATGGGTGGTGCGAAAAACCACATGTTGATATTGCCCGATGCGGACCTGAATGATGTCGCCAACGCGCTGATGGGTGCGGCGTACGGGTCGGCCGGCGAGCGCTGCATGGCGATTTCGGTTGGTGTCTGTGTCGGCGACGGTGTTGCCGATCAACTGATAGATATTCTCAAGCCACGCGTCGAAGCGTTACGCATCGGCCCGAGCCTCGAAACAGGTCTCGAAATGGGGCCGCTGGTAACCAGAGAACACCGTGAAAAGGTGATGAATTACATCCAGATGGCGCAGGACGAGGGTTCTCGACTGGTGGTCGATGGTCGCGACTTTGTTTGTGACGGTCACGAGAATGGCTACTTCCTCGGTGGCTCCCTGTTAGACCAGGTAAAATCGGATATGCAATCTTACCAGGAAGAAATTTTCGGGCCAGTGTTGCAAATCGTACGCGTCGGTTCATTCGATGAAGGGATGGCGCTAGCCACCGATCATCCTTACGGCAACGGCACCTCGATCTTCACTAAAAATGGCGCGGCGGCGCGAACATTCGCCGACAAGGTTGAAGTCGGTATGGTCGGCATCAATGTGCCAATCCCAGTGCCGATGGCATTCCACAGTTTCGGTGGATGGAAGGCATCGGCCTTTGGTGATCACAACCAGTACGGCATGGAAGGTTTGCGCTTTTACACCAAGGTCAAGACCGTGACTTCGCGTTGGCAGGAGAGCGGACTGGACACCGAATTTTCGATGCCGGTGCTAAAGTAAAAACAACCACAATATCCCGTAGGGGCATAGGGTAAAAAGAGTTTCTTACCTGGTGCCCCTTAAAAGTCCGGGGCCACGTACTGCCGGCATTTTTCGATATACTGCGCCGAACTCAATGGCATTGGAACGCGAGCGCCCGCAATATTGGCGAGCAAGCGCTTTCCTTCGCGCAACAGCGACATCCCCTGTCCGGCGCGCATTTGCATTAATTGATCGGCATCGTCGGGCAAAACCAGATCGAAAGAATCCAGCGCCTCCGCAAGCGCCACAAATTCTGGCCAGATGTCGAAAATTTCCGGATCTTTTTTCATCGTGTCCGACACGTGCCGGGCAGCTGCGGCATATTCCACAATAATCTCCCTGGCATCGGCAAATACCTTGCTGCTACAAAAAGTATCCACCATGGTATCGGCGACCAGGTCGATATCGCGCATGCTCTGTGCAATCTTGATAAATCTTGAGTGGTAAAATTCGTGTGTCGTCATGGTAAAGGCTTTAAACGGCTCTCCCCAAATTTCGTCGATACCTTCACAGCCACTGTGGTGCCTGACCTGTTTGCCGAGTTCCAGCGCTTCTTTAAAACAGTCGCTACATTCTCGCATCAGTTCGTTATTCTTACTCACTTTAACGCCGAGTTCGGCGAGGTCCACGATTGAGGTAAATAAATCAGTAGCGCGATTAAATAGTGACCCCGCGAGCATCGCAGCGTTGACGCGCTTTCGCTCGGGATTGGTTTGCGCCGCATAGGCTTCACGCGCCGTTTCGAGACTGCGTCCCGGCGTATTTATACCGGCTTCGGTGTGGTGAAACGCGCGCCTGGTGAGGCCGTCAATCAATCGCTTTCGGTTGCTGAGCGTATCTTCCAGCGGTGTGTAATAACGAATCCAGTAACCATAATAAAAAATACTCTCGGTACCGGCGATTAGACGGCGTTCACCATTTTCGGGGGATTCTTTCATGCGCTATTAATAGAAAATACCAATCAGAAATGAATACTGTCGGAAAAAGATCATCAGGATCTCAGACGATTAATCATAGGTCAATCTTGAGCTTTCATCCATGATATAGGTCAAGGAGTAAGCAAATCATGCAATATTCTGCCTATTCAGGGAAAGGATAGCTCATGTACTGAGCCATTATGTGTTTATAATGAAGTGCCGATAAAAAAATCTCTGTAGGTAATGGCGTTTTCCATCCTTAGCTCGAACCGCATCGAAACGTTGCAGCAAACCATGGGGCGCCACCTGGCCCAACAGCCACCTGGCAACGTGCTCGCGGGTGAAATAGTTGTGGTTCCGACCTTTGCGATGGCTCGCTGGCTCAGCTTGCAACAGGCTCAACAACAGGGAATTGCCACCAATATCGGCTACCCTCGCCCGGCCGAATGGGTTTGGCAACTGGCCGCTTCGGTGCTTGATCAGGTTTCTCAACAGGACCCGCTGACACCAGAGACAAGCTGCTGGAAAATTTTTTCACTTTTGCCTGGCCTGTGTAAGCACCGCGCTTTTGCTTCACTACAGCATTATTTACACGAAGATGCACAGGGTATAAAACGCTGGCAACTGGCAAACCGAATCGCCGAAGTGTTTGACCGTTACCAGCATTACCGACCATCGATGATACGCGAGTGGTCGCAGGGTAAAGATGATCAATGGCAGGCTCGTCTATGGCGCGCGCTGCTTGAAGATCAAAAGTTATTCCACCGTACCGAGGTGCTTGGGCAATTGGTTAAAAAGCTGCACGGTAAGATAAACTTGCACGATCTTCCCGAGCGGGTCAGCCTGTTTGCTCTGTCCAGTCTCCCGCCTTCTTATATTGAAGTGATTCTCGCACTGGCCCGGCATATTGATATTACGCTTTACCAGCACTGTCCTACCGACCAGTACTGGGCTGACCTAAAGTCCGATAAGTCGCTTTCCCGACGCCGTCTCTCGAACCCACAACAGGCCGAACACGATGAGGCTGGAAACGAATTGCTCGCGTCGTGGGGGCGGCAGGGGCAGGTGTTACAGGACTTGTTGCTCGACCACAATTCTGTGCTCACCAGTGATCTGGACCTCTACCAGGCACCTGGTAGTTCAACCCTGTTGACCAGTATTCAACAAAGCATTTTCGATCTCGATGCCGACGACCTTGATATCGGGGTCGATGAATCGTTATCGGTTCACCTGTGCCATAGTCCGATGCGCGAGTGCCAGGTGTTGCACGATCAATTGCTCACCATGTTGGATCGCGATCTGGAATTAAGCACGGAAGATATCCTCGTTATGGTGCCCGAAATCAGTCGCTATGCCCCCTATATCGAGGCGGTTTTTGGAGAACACGAAAATCGTACCCACCCCAGATTACGCTGGAATTTATCTGACATTACGCTCGCGGATGAACACCCGTTGGTGTTGAGCTTTTTGCAACTACTCAAGTTGCCGGGCAGCCGATTTAGATATTCGGAGATAATGGCCTACCTGGATATCGAGGAAATCAGGCTACGTTTCGATATAGATGAATCGGCGCTTGAGGATATTCGTTCGATGCTCGAGGAAGCTCGCGTACGCTGGGGTATCGATGAAGCGCATAAAGTCACTCTCGATCTGCCACCAACACCCGAGAATACCTGGCAACAGGCCCACCAGCGTATTTTTGCTGGTTATGCATTTCCAGACACCGAGTACTGGGGCGGCATAGCCCCCCTGCCCGGCGTCGAGGGAGAGCGTGCTCAAAATCTCGGTAATTTTTGGCTGCTGTTCGAGCGGCTTTTATTCTGGCGCGAAGAGTTAAACACGCCCTGCCGTGCCCAGGAATGGCAATCACGCCTGAATCGCCTGCTTGAAGATCTGTTTGTCGAACGGGATCCCCGTGTCGGTCGCCTGCAACAAATACGCGACGCGATCAATAGGCTGTCTCTGGCCGGTGACAACGTTATTTCCCCTGCCTTGCTAATCCAGTGGATAGATCAACAGCTCTCGCGACAGGAGCCCCGGGGGCGGTTATTCTCTGGCGGGGTTACCTTTTGCGGCATGCGCCCAATGCGGAGCCTGCCGTTTCGGGTAATCTGTTTGCTCGGGATGAATGAGAAAGCCTTTCCACGTCGCGAAAATCCCGTCGAGTTCGACTTGATGGCTAAAAAACGGCACCCCGGCGACCCTTCGAAGCCTGACGAAGACCGGTACCTGATGCTCGAAACCCTGTTATGCGCAAGACAGGCTCTATACATCAGCTATTGCGGGCGCAGCCTGAAAGACAACAGCAACTGCCAGCCATCGGTATTGGTCCAGCAATTACTTGATTTTATCGACGCCCGGTTTAAACGAAGGAAAGGACAGGAGGCGCGCCTCAGCGAAGCAATCACCACCGTGCATCCCATGCAAACTTTTGCCAGCGGCAACTTTGGCCCCTGCGCAATAAGCTATGATAGCTACTGGTGTTCGATCGCTAATGAAATGCGACGGCCCACAGCACCGAAATCAGGTTCACCCTGGCCGACACTGGAGCTGTACTCCGGTCTGGATAAGTCCCTGGACATAAATCTGGGCCAGCTTTGCCGTTTTTTACAGCACCCGATTAAATACTTTTTTAACCACCGCCTGAATCTTTGGCTAAACGAACATCTGGCCGGCGAGGATGAAGAGCTTTTCTCTCTAGAGGGCCTCGACAAATGGCGAATACGGCAACGTCTGGCAGAAGATTTTTTGCAGCGTGGTGAAACCCGGCCAGAGGTATTACAGGCAGAGGGCAGGTTGCCCCACGGACATGCCGCCGTCGAGGCGTTTGATCGGGCAGCGCTGGAGATGGAGGGCCTGTTATCACGACTGGAAGAATTCCGTGATCTTCCCAGCGAGTCACGCGAATTCGAGTATTATTTCGATGCGCACAGCCGCCTGAACGGACGTATAAACCAGTATTATCCGGGCAGGGGGCTAATGCACTTTACCACTGCCACATTGAAGGGGAAGCACCTGCTTTCGCTGTGGCTCGACCACCTCGGTCTGTGCGCCGGTAACCATCTCGATGGTGATGAAACCAGTACACTGGTCTGGCGCAACGGGACTCGACAATTGGCCCGGCTTGAGGCCAGCGATGCGCGGGAACAGTTACGAGATTACCTGTGCCTGTATCGAACAGGTTGGGGCCACCCGCTACCCGTGTTCCCGGGGGCGAGTTATGCCTGGTCGCTGGATCAAAAAATCGGTGCCGCTCTTAAGAAATGGCATGGAGACGGCTTCCGCGATATTCCAGGCGATAAACATGACGCCTACGTACGGCTTGCTCTGCGAAACGAGGTTGAGATCCCCATTCCTGGTCCAGAATTCGAATCCTGTGCAGAACGAATTTACGCTCCCACGCACGAGAACACTATCGAGCCATGAATAGCCAGAAACCAGTCATTCTCGATGCCCCGACTAGCGTGCAGGTCGACCTGGATGGCATCAAGCTTATCGAAGCAAGTGCTGGTACCGGTAAGACTTATACCCTCGCGAACTTTTACCTTCGCCATATTCTTGAGGGACGAGAGCCGGGCGAATTACTGGTAGTCACATTTACCAATGCCGCGACAGAGGAATTACGCGGTCGAATTCGCGCCAGATTGCACGATGCCCTGTTATTGCTGCAACAACCGGCGGCAAGCGATGATCAGTTTCTGGCCTTGATATTGTCGCAGTGGCAGGGACTGGACAATGAAACTAAAAAGGTACGGCTGCGTCGATTGCAACTGGCTTTGCGCTGCATGGACGAAGCGGCTATCGATACGATTCATGCCTTTTGCCAACGCGCACTCACCGACCATGCATTCCACAGCGGTCAGCCTTTCGATGTCACTTTGATCGATGATGACGGACTGCTTTGGGAGGAAGCGCTGAAAGACTGGTGGCGCAGGCAAA
>CAZJEJ010000101.1:0-3007 GCA_964544945.1 uncultured Gammaproteobacteria bacterium
TGGGTGGGAAATGATTGCGAAGGTACGGCGCCGATGCATTTCATCGATGTCAGGCATTAATATTTACTCGATTGGTCGCTGATACTGTCTGACTGGTAATTAATTGAGGTATCCTCAGGAAATTTGCCGGGCAAAGAGTAACGCATCCTCCTTACCCTCGGGCGCAGGATAATAGTCTTTTCGGCAGCCAATTTCATTAAATCCAGAGGAATAATAGCAATTAATTGCATGTGTATTACTGGGTCTCACTTCGAGCATCATAATTCCGGCCTGTTTCTTGCGAGCAACTTCGAGCAGAAAGACGATAAATAATTTACCGTAACCCTTACCCTGGTATTGTTTGGCAATCGACAGGTTCAGCATATGACTTTCACCGGCTGCCACGCTGATGACCGCATGCCCGACGATTTCGTCTAGCACTATCGCGAGCCAACAATCGTAACCAACGCGTATACAGTCCCGAAAAATTTGCTGCGACCAGGGGAATTCGTAAACGTCGTTTTCGAGACCGATAATTCTGGGCACGTCGTTTACTTTCATCGGCCTGAACGAAAGCTCGACTTTGTTTGCTGAAGTCACGGATCGAGGTCGAGAATTCGATGCAGCGTTTTCATATCTTGCCAGGCTATCGATTTGGCCGGCGGGTTGCGAAGTAAATATGCCGGGTGATAAGTAACTTTTACCGGAATATCCGATTCGGGCAGCTGGTGCATTTCCCTGATTAACTTACCGACCGGGCTGGTAGAATTGAGCAGGCTGTGCGCCGATACTCTACCCACCGATAAAATGACTTTGGGCGTAAGCTGTTTAATTTGCGCGCGCAGAAAAACACTGCAGGCCTGTACTTCGTCACGATGAGGGTCGCGATTATTGGGTGGTCGGCATTTGACAATATTGGTAATAAACACCTGCGATCGCGAAATACCAATCGCCTGTAGCATTTTGTCGAGCAACTGTCCCGAGCGCCCGACAAACGGTTCACCCTTGATATCCTCATCGTGACCCGGGCCCTCGCCAATAATCATCAAATCGGCCTGCTGGTTGCCAACACCCGGTACCTTCTGGGTGCAGTTGCTGGCCAGATCGCAGGCTTCGCATTGATGAATCGAGCGCGTGATATCGTCCCAGCTGTCAAGGCTCATGGCCGGTACCGGCTTCGGTCTTGCCGGTTCCATTGTCGGTGCTGACAGGATTGCTGCCTCTGGCGGGAGTATCTCCTGGGCAGTGGGAGTAAGAATTTCCTCTGCTCCTGTCGGAGCAGAAGATCGTTCAAACCATCGGCGAATCCCGATACCCTTTAAGCAGTGTTGTTGTCTTACGCTTAACACCATGTCGAGTACTCGATTATTAAACATCACCTAGTTGAGGATGGGTTTTGCCTGAATTACTTATAACCTTATTGATTGCATTGATATAGGATTTCGCCGAAGCGATTACGATATCAGTGTCGGCACCCTGGCCATTGACCACCAGGCCATCTTTTTCTACACGAACTGTTACCTCGCCCTGGGAATCGGTGCCGGTGGTGATCGCATTGACCGAATACAACTGTAAGTTAACGCCAGTCTCAGTCAATTTTTCGATCGCCTTGAAACAGGCATCGACTGGGCCGTCTCCCGAAGATTCTGACTTTTCCTCTTCGCCGTTAATGTTCAGGGTCATGGATGCCCTGGGCGTTTCGCCGGTTTCACTGCAGACGTGCAAACTCACCAGCTTGATCGACTCGTTTTCGGTTTCAAGTGCGGTTTCGGTTACCAACGCCTGTAAATCTTCGTCAAAGATGTCGTGTTTCTTATCGGCCAGGGTTTTAAAGCGAGCGAAGACTTCGTTGAGCTCCTCTTCGGATGAAAATTCGATATTCAACTCAGACATACGTGCCTTGAAGGCATTGCGTCCAGAGTGTTTACCGAGTACCAATTTGTTGGTCGACCAGCCGACGTCCTGCGCGCGCATGATTTCGTAAGTCTCGCGCGATTTGAGCACGCCATCCTGGTGGATTCCAGATTCATGCGCAAATGCATTTGCGCCAACGATAGCCTTGTTCGGCTGTACGTTAAATCCCGTGATGCCGGCGACCAGTTTTGAGCAGGCTACAATTTGAGTTGTATCGATAATGGTGTCGCAGGGAAAAACATCTTGCCGAGTGCGTACCGCCATGACGATTTCTTCCAGCGAAGCGTTGCCGGCGCGTTCTCCGAGGCCATTAATGGTACATTCTAACTGGCGGGCCCCGTGTAATACCGCAGACAGGGAATTGGCAACCGCGAGGCCGAGATCGTTGTGACAGTGGACCGAGAACATGGCTTTGTCAGAATTTGGAATTCGTTCGATTAAATCCCTGATCAAAGCACCGAACTGGTGTGGAATATTGTATCCAACTGTGTCTGGAATATTGATAGTGGTGGCGCCTTCCCTGATCACCGCCTCGATTATTCGGCACAGAAAATCGGGTTCCGATCGCCCCGCATCTTCGGGTGAAAATTCGACATCATCGGTGTACTGGCGCGCCATGCGAACTGCCTTCACAGCGGACTCGACGACTTCATCGGGGGACATGCGCAATTTATGCTCCATGTGGATCGGGGAAGTTGCCAAAAAAGTGTGAATGCGCCCGGAATTGGCGGGTTTGATCGCTTCACCGGCGCGTTCGATATCGATTTTCATGGCCCTCGCCAGCCCACATACAGTGCTGTCCTTAATGATTTCTGCGACGGCCTTAACCGCTTCAAAATCACCATTACTGGCAATAGGAAAACCGGCCTCGATAATGTCGACCTTCATTACTTCCAATGCTCTCGCGATACGGATTTTTTCATCACGCGTCATTGACGCGCCCGGGCTTTGCTCGCCATCACGCAAGGTGGTGTCGAATATGATTAATTTGTCTTTGTTCATGGCTATCTCTTGAAGTTTAAAAAATGGATTTGTTGCTTACGTTTGCCCTCGTCAGGAGTTCTCATATGCCTTACGGCAGTAGAGTGAGCAGCAGAGATAGCAGTGCATACGC
>CAZJEJ010000101.1:3107-8382 GCA_964544945.1 uncultured Gammaproteobacteria bacterium
GGGGCCCGAAAGCATGTACAGAATAGCAAATAAGAATAGTACCGTCGGTGGTTCGATCGATAAAAACACAAACACAAGCATTACGATAAGCACCACAAAGAACGGAACTTTCTTGCGCATATCGATATCTTTGAAACTGTAGTAGGAGAACCTGGAAACCATCAAACTGCCAGCGAGCAGGGTGAGTACCAGGGCCGGATATACCACTTCACCACCGGCAATTCCATAGGTCTCACTAACCCAAATAGCACCCATGACTACGGCGGCGGCGGCGGGGCAGGCGAGACCCTGAAAGTAACGTTTATCGGCGATTCCGATCTGGGTATTAAATCGAGCCAGACGTAATGCCGTCGAAGTGGAATAAACAAATGCAGCCAGCCAGCCGAGTTTCCCCCAGAGTATGGATACCTCCGCCAGGTGAACCAGAGACCATTGGTACACTACCAGCGCTGGCGCAACACCAAATGACACCATGTCCGAAAGGCTATCATATTCTGCACCAAATGCTGACTGAGTATTGGTCAAACGTGCTACCCGTCCATCGAGGCCGTCGAGTAACATGGCCAGGAAAATTGCCATTGCTGCTGTTGCGTAGTGGCCGTTCATGGAGGCAATAATCGCGTAAAAGCCAGCGAACAGGGCGCCAGTAGTAAACAGGTTGGGTAACAGATAAATACCCTTTCGCAAGGTTTTCCGACTGGGTTTTGGGTTGCTATCGTCCATAGGGTCTGTTACGAACCGGGTAGTTACGATCAGTTTTTGGATTTATCCACCAGCGCATTGGCACTTAACCAGGGCATCATCTCACGTAATCTGGCGCCAGTTTTTTCGATTTCATGGGCCGCATTGTTGCGCCGCCATGCGGTCATTTCTGGATAATTCGACTGACCTTCCAGGATGAATTTTTTAGCATAGTTTCCATTCTGGATATTTTCGAGGCATTCTTTCATTGCCCAGCGGCTTTCTTCGTTGATAATTTTCGGCCCGGTGGTGTATTCACCAAATTCAGCATTGTTCGAAATCGAATAATTCATGTTGGCGATACCACCTTCGTGAATCAGATCGACGATCAATTTTAGCTCGTGCAGGCATTCGAAATAGGCCAGTTCAGGGGCATATCCAGCGTCTACCAGGGTTTCGAATCCGGCCTTTACCAGTTCGATGGTACCACCGCAAAGAACGGTTTGTTCGCCAAACAGGTCGGTCTCGGTTTCATCCTTAAAGGTGGTTTCGATAATGGCAGTACGTCCACCACCGATTCCAGCCGCATAGGATAGAGCCAGTTCCTTCGCCATTCCAGATGCGTCCTGCTGGATCGCAATCAAATCCGGAATTCCACCGCCTTTGACGAATTCTGAGCGTACCGTATGCCCAGGGGCTTTAGGCGCTATCATGATGACATCCAGATCGGCACGAGGTGCTACCTGGTTGAAATGAATTGCAAAGCCATGCGCGAAGGCCATCGCGGCCCCCTGCTTGATATTGGGTTCGATTTCGTTTCGATACAGATCACTCTGGAATTCGTCAGGGGTCAGGATCATCACCACATCGGCATCTGCAATCGCCTCGGCTGTATTCTTGACCACCAGGCCAGCGGCTTCTGCCTTGGCCGTTGATGCCGATCCATCGCGAAGCGCCACACAAACGTCGACGCCAGAATCCTTCAGGTTATTAGCGTGCGCGTGACCTTGCGATCCGTACCCCACAATGACAACTTTCTTGCCCTGGATAATGGACAGGTCACAGTCTTTATCGTAATAAATATTCATAACAGCCTCATGTGCCTCTAGATTAGTTAATTAGTTTAGATTTTCGGGCCAGGTACCCTAGATGGTTAATGCTTTTTCGCCTCTTAATATCCCCATGGATCCTGAGCGCACAACTTCGATTACATTTTTTTCGTGCAGGGCCCTGATATAGGCATCGAGCTTATCGCCGGATCCAGTTAACTCGACACAAAATGTGGTATCGGTTACGTCGATGATACGGGCGCGAAATATTTCGGACAGACGCGTCACCTCTGCGCGCTGAGATTCGTCCCGGGCTTTTACCTTGACAAACATCATTTCACGTTCGATGAAGTTGCCTTCGGTAAAATCCTGTAACTTGACGACATCCACCAGCTTATTCAATTGCTTGGTAATCTGTTCGATGATTCGATCGGAGCCCGTGGTAATGATAGTCATACGTGACAGGGTCTGGTCCTCTGTAGTCGCAACCGTCAGGGACTCGATATTATATCCGCGCGCAGAAAACAGGCCGGATATGCGTGATAGTGCCCCGGCTTCGTTTTCGACCAGTAGTGATACGATGTGTCGCATTATGCAATTTCCCCTTTTGCCCTGAGCGATTCCTGGACTTTTTGTTGTAAAGGAGACAGGTCCATTTCATTGTGCGCCTTTCCAGATGAGATCATCGGGTAAACATTGGCTTCCCGGTCGGTAATGATGTCGAGAAAAACGGTACGGTCTTTCATTGCGAACGCCTGCTTCATCGCGTCGTGTAAATCCCTGGGATCTTCGACCCTGATACCAACGTGACCGTAGGCTTCGGCCAGTTTGACAAAATCTGGGAGCGAATCCATGTACACATGAGAGTAACGTTTTTCGTAAAAGAACTCCTGCCACTGCCGGACCATGCCGAGAAAGCCATTATTCAAATTGATAATCTTGATCGGTATATCGTATTGCAGGCAGGTGGACAACTCCTGAATGCACATCTGGATACTGCCTTCGCCGGTGACGCAGGCGACGTCCTTTTTGGGAAATGCGAGTTTGACACCCATTGCGGCCGGTAATCCGAACCCCATGGTGCCAAGTCCACCCGAGTTGATCCAGCGTCTGGGTTTATCGAAATGATAAAACTGGGCGGCAAACATCTGGTGTTGTCCTACGTCAGAGGCGATATAGGCATCACCTTTCGTCACCTTGTACAATTCCTCGACCGCAGCCTGCGGCTGAATCAAGTTGCTCTTATGTTCGTAAGCATAGCTTTTTTGATTCTGCCAGGATTTGATTTTTTTCCACCAGGCGCCGAGGGCTTTTTTATCTGGTGCCTGGCCGGTATTGCTCAGAATTTTGAGCATTTCGGTCAAAACCTGTTTCACCCCGCCGACGATCGGGATGTCGACTTTAATAGTTTTCGAGATAGAAGCGGGGTCAATATCAATATGAATAATTTGCGCATAGGGGCAGAACTTGTTTACCACCCCGGTAATACGATCGTCGAATCTGGCGCCAATAGCGATTAACACGTCACACTCGTGCATCGCCATGTTGGACTCATAGGTTCCATGCATACCGAGCATGCCGATAAAATGCGAGTCGGTACCCGGAAATGCACCGAGTCCCATCAGGGTTTGCGTGATCGGGTATCCGAGGTGACGTACAAATTCGCGTAGTTCGTCCGAAGCCTCGGAGATTATTACGCCACCGCCTGAATAAATCATCGGGCGTTTGGCGCTTAATAATAAATTGACAGCACGCTTGATTTGCTTTGGGTGGCCTTTAAGGTTCGGGTTATAAGACCGCATACTGATCTTTTTGGGGTATTGGTATGGAATTTTGATATGCGGTGCGGTGATATCCTTGGGTATATCGACCACAACCGGGCCAGGTCGGCCAGTGGTCGCTACATAAAAAGCTTTTTTCAGAGTGTCGGCCAGTTTGTAGAGATCTTTTACCAGAAAATTGTGTTTGACACACGGCCGCGTGATGCCGACTGAATCGACTTCCTGAAACGCGTCACTGCCGATCGCATGACTTGGGACCTGGCCGGTGATAACCACCAGAGGTATCGAATCCATGTAAGCAGTCGCAATTCCGGTTACGGCATTGGTTGCGCCTGGGCCAGAGGTAACCAGGCAGACCCCCGGTTTTCCGGTGGCACGAGCGTAACCGTCGGCTGCATGCGTGGCGCCCTGTTCGTGGCGCACCAGTATGTGCTTCACGCCATCCTGTTTTTGCAGGGCATCGTAAATGTGCAGTACCGCACCCCCTGGGTACCCGAAAAGGTACTCAACCCCTTCGTCCTTTAAAAACTGCATGATAATTTCAGAACCTGATAATTCCACGATTAACCTCAAAATGGTGGCCAGAAAGGGCCACTAAACAATAAGCAGAACCTGGTAACCTCAATACTGAGATTCCCCGGAAATTTTATTATGGTTGAAAAAGAAATGCACTAATTAAAATACTGGAAGGGAAGGCCCGAGAGAAGCTGTTATCGATTATATTTATGACTTAACCAGGGGGTTATTCGCTGTTCCCCTGGTGATTGAACCAGGCCCAGGGAATCCAGTCGGTCAGGATTTTTTCATCACGAAATTGAATCTGCCGCCTTCTTCTCCCGAAGATAGTAACTGATTTCCGGTTTGCTTCGAAAATGCTTCGAAGTCCTTAACCGACCCTGGGTCGGTAGCAATGATTCGAAGTGTCTGGCCTGATTGCATATCGCTCAGTGTTTTCTTGGCGCGAAGAATTGGCAAAGGGCAATTGAGCCCAGATGCATCCAGTTCACGATCATATTCCGACATTATCAAATCCCCTTAGTGTAGTTGGGTGCGGTTGAGAGCCGCGTTGGTAAAATGTGCCTTTATATGTCACCCATTTTCAAAACGCAAGCGCATATCACAATAAATCAGGCCTTCTTAATCCTGTGATTTATCTTTATGAAATCGTACCTGCCGGTACAGCATCTATCGGTAATCCGCCGTTCGACCATTTGACGATTCCACCACGAAGGTTAATTACATTGTTGATTCCCTGTTGATTGAGAAATCGACAAACTTGAGCAGAGCGGCTACCTGTACGACAATAAACCACGATTTGGTTGGGCGATATTGAAAAGTAATTCAAATTTAACGGAATCAGGTGCATTGGCAGGGTCCTGGCGTCTGGAAGTACCCCCCGCGATATTTCCGCCGGGGTACGGATATCCACCAATTCAAAATGGTCGTTAGTTTGAATTAATCGGAATAAATCTTGCGCGCTGATTTCTTTTATTCGGGACATCTACGATAAAAACAGGTCATATATAGTTAGTGAGGACCAGAGTTTTCAAATATTAGTATGATCTAATATTATATGTTTTTCTAATTAAAAAGGCCAATGACATGAAGGATGCGCCAGTACCGAGAAATATCAAGCATAAAGTAGCTGGTGCCACATTATTATCGGTTTTTTTAATCCTTGCTTCGTGGTTGCCTGCAATCCTGGGCCAGGAGCTCCCCCAATTGGGTGAAAATGCAGCATTCAACATCGAAAGGGAAAGAAAG
>CAZJEJ010000102.1:0-8364 GCA_964544945.1 uncultured Gammaproteobacteria bacterium
ATTGTTTGATTTTGCTGCACTGACCACGGGCTCGCCCGGGATGGTGGCGATAGCATTGGTGGCCTTTGGCGCCGGGATTATTCGTGGATTTACAGGATTCGGCGGACCCGCTTTCATGCTAGCTATTATGACTATATTTTTTACGCCATATAGCATCGTATCGAAAATACTGGTGGTCGATATTTTCGCGAGTGTCTATTTATTCGTCGCCCATTATAAAGAGATACACTGGAAACCAACCGCTACCATGGTGGTTCCAACCCTGATATTTGCACCACTGGGCCACTGGCTACTACTAGAACTTGATCCCGTTTTGATGAAACGCGCCATCGCGGTAATTATCGCCGCTGCCTGTATTACAATGCTCATTGGATACCGTTATAAAAAACCTATGTCTGTTGTTTGGCTGGTTATCGTAGGAATTGCCGCAGGGGTTATTTTTGGAGGAACCTATATAGCGTTAATCGCGGTGGTTCCAATTCTACTGGGTCCTTACAATAAGCATGAAAGCAGGACGCTGATAATAGCCTGGACATTTTTTGCCGTGATCGCATTCGCCCTGGTGTCTGCATTTAGCGGTACTACGACTATCGATGATGTGCTGGTTGCTTTGCCTGGGGCAGCAACCTATATGCTCGGTGCCTGGCTGGGATCAAAGGGGTTTCGTAAGTCGAGTGAAAAACTATTTCGACGTGGTTCGATAGGCACGCTACTCATACTATCAATATTTAATCTGGTGCAATAACACGAGATTTATACAAGCGGTATCAAAAACTTTTGGATACTCAGACTGAAATTTTAATCATCGGTGGTGGCGTAATCGGCGCCTGCAGCGCGCTCTACCTGGCGCGCCAGGGTAAAAAGGTAACGCTGGTAGAAAGAACTGAAATATGCTCCGAGGCGTCACATGGAAACGCCTGTTGGATAGCGGCTGGATACGCACTTCCAACTTCAATGCCTGGTGTAATGGGACAGGGATTACGCTGGATGCTCGATCCCGCGAGCCCATTTTATATTAAGCCTCGATTCGACTACGATCTGGTTCGCTGGCTATGGCAGTTTCGAGCTGCCTGTACGCAAGAGCGTATGATGGAGAGTGCACCCGTATTACTCCAGTTAAATCGTCAAAGCTTGCAGCTTTATCGTGACCTGGCCAAAGTCGATAAACTCGATTTTGGCTATTCAGAACGTGGAATGCTCAGTCTTCATCTCTCCGAAAAAACCCGCAAAAACGGCGAAAAAGAAGCTGAGATATTACGTGGCCTGGGGATTGAAGCGATATCTCTCGATCGGAAAGGACTGCTAAAACTTGAACCCAGGTTAATGGGTGAAGTCAGGTCAGCCATATTTTTCCCTGAGCATGCGCACATCGACTCCACGAAACTGGTAAAAGCTGTTGCTCACCAGGCGCAACAGGCAGGCGCAACTATCCTGACCAACAGCGAGGTGACTGAATTTAAGCTGATCGATGGCCGAATTACCGAAGTTAGCCTAACCGGTAAAATCATACAGCCAGAGGAAGTTGTGCTGGCAGCAGGGGCCTGGTCTTCTATTCTGGCAAAGCGACTTGGAGCCCCGATTCTGATGGAGCCAGCCAAGGGGTACAGCCTGACAGCCCGGCGAAAATATCCTGGGCATGGACCAACTCGATCGATAGCAATTGATGACGCAAAAGTAGCGGTAACCCCCATGGGAAATGACCGCTTTCGTTTTAGCAGTACGCTAGAGTTAGCCGGGTTCGATCCCGAGATTAATCCCAGGCGACTGGCAGCAAATCATCGGGCGATTCAAACTATATTTCCAGACATGGAAGATCTCGAGATAGAAGAGACCTGTTATGGTTATCGACCACTCACACCCGATGGTTTACCCTGTATTGGTCGTAGTGAACGCGTTGATAATTTAATCTTTGCGACAGGGCACGGGAAGCTGGGAATTACGCACGGGCCAATTACCGGTAAGCTGGTGAGCCAGATTGTCGCTGGCACACACCCCTCAGTCGATTTGACGCCAATGCGACCAGATCGATTTTAATTTCACGCGATTTATTCTACTTTGACGTTATTCCTCCGGCCCCGCGCTTTTTGACTAAATTAAAATACAAATAATAAAACAAAGGTAAATTAAATTATGCGGTATCGAACGCTTGGACCATTTTCTGTTTCGTCGGTAGGACTCGGCTGTATGAATATGTCGATGGGTTACGGTGTGGCAGATAAGCACGAATCGCTTCGGTTGCTCGATGAGTGTATCGATTTGGGCTGTAATTTTCTTGATACTGCTTCGATGTACGGGATGGGTCGGAACGAAGAGCTAATCGGAAATGCCCTAAAATACCGTCGCAATGAATTTGTTCTGGCAAGCAAATGCGGTTTTGTCAAAGATGATAAAGGTGCCCTGGTCATAGATGGCCGGCCTCAGACCATCAAACAAACCTGTGAAGATAGTTTAAGAAGGCTGCAAACCGATGTCATCGATTTATATTATTTACACCGCCTTGATCCAAAAGTACCCGTAGAAGAGAGTGTCGGAGCATTATCGGAACTGGTCGATGAAGGAAAGATCAAAACCATTGGTTTATCGGAGGTTTGTGCCGAAACTGCACGTCGTGCCCATGGCGTACACCCGGTCACCGCGATTCAGTCTGAATACTCGCTTTGGAGTCGTACACCGGAGCGAAAAATACTATCGGTATGCGACGACCTCGATATTGGTTTCGTCGCTTTCTCACCTCTGGGGCGATCATTTTTCACCGGTGTGAGCAGTGACGTGACACAGCTAGGAAAGAATGATATTCGCACTGGTATTGCGCGTCCTCGATTTGAACCGGAAAACTTTGCCAGGAATTTAAAACTACTGGTACCTTTCGACCAGATCGCGCGCGAGCAGGCTTGCAGCATGGCGCAGTTGGCGCTAGCCTGGATATTGGCACGGGGAGACAATATAGTCCCGATTCCCGGTACAAAAGATATCTCGCATATGAGAGAAAATGTAGCGGCGGCCGATGTGGAACTGGATCATGGTGTGGTAGAAAAGCTGAACCGACTCATTAATGAAAGCACAGTAGTGGGCAGGCGCTATACCGATGCCTTAATGGACTCGACCGATTCGGAAAGAGATTAATCCTTCACGCTCATCCAGTATGCTGCAAATTGAAACGCGATTCGTCCACTACGAGAACCGCGCGCGGTAGCAAAACGCAATGCCTCGATGCGTGCGTCTTCATCCATGCTCAGTTTACGTGCGCGTAGGGTTTGCTCAACTACTGCCAGATACTGCTCCTGCGTGAATGGGTGAAAGGATAACCACAGGCCGAAGCGATCCGACATAGAAACTTTTTCTTCGATACTATCGCTGGGGTGTAACTGACCATCGACCATGGTGCTGTCCAGGTTATCTTTCATGGTCTCCGGCATCAGATGGCGACGGTTTGAAGTCGCGTAAATCAATACGTTATCCGGCTGGGGTTGCAGGGAGCCTTCGAGACAGGCTTTGAGCGCCTTGTACGAATCGTCGTTGGACTCGAAAGATAGGTCGTCCAGGTAAATAATAAATTTTCGAGCGTCGAGGTTGAGCTGACGAATAATGTCGAATACCTGGCTAGTTGCTGCTTTTGGAACCTCGACGGCGCATAGACCCTGATGCGAAAACTCGGTTAGCTGTGATTTGATCAACGATGATTTACCGGTACCGCGGGCACCCCAGAGTAAGGCGTTGTTGGCCGGTTTACCGTCCAAAAATTGTGCAGTATTCCTGGTCAATAAATTTTTCTGTCGCTCAATGTGTAATAACTCCGATATTTTGACCTGGTCAAATTTGGGGATGCCCTCAAGGTAATTGCCAGTCCAGCGGTAAGCGTTAAACGAAGTATCGAATTCACTGAATCGCCGAGAGTGCAAGAGCGGCTCGATTTTGTCGATCAACTCATTTAAGCGATAAAATAGTCTGTCGGTATCAGACACTATCAAGTTTCCATTTTTTTATACTTTATACGATGAGGCTGGTCGGCATCATGCCCCAGTCGCTGCTTGCGGTGAGATTCGTACTCCGAATAATTTCCTTCGTAAGAATACACGCGGCTGTCGCCCTCGAATGCTAGTATATGGGTTGCTATGCGATCGAGAAACCAACGATCGTGCGATATCACGGCCACGCAACCAGGGAATTCGAGTATCGCGTCTTCTAAGGCACGCAGCGTTGCTACGTCCAGGTCATTGGTGGGTTCGTCGAGCAATAATAAATTGCCGCCGCTTTTTATTAATTTCGCCAGATGCAGGCGATTGCGTTCGCCACCGGATAGATCCCTGACGAATTTCTGTTGTGCCGCGCCTCGAAAGTTAAACCTTGATACATAGGCGCGCGATGGAATTTCATAGTTGCCGACGATAATATTGTCTAACCCATCGGACAATTCTTGCCATACGGTATTAGCACCATTGAGATTATCGCGCGATTGATCGACATAGGAGATCTTGACCGTTTCGCCTATCTTTACCGAACCCTGGTCGAGGCTTTCCTCACCAACCAGGATTTTAAACAGGGTTGATTTGCCTGCGCCATTTGGTCCAATGATGCCTACGATTCCACCGCGAGGTAGTTTGAACTCGAGATCCTGATACAGAACCTTGTCACCATAAGATTTTCTCCCCTGGTCTATTTCGACTACGACATCACCTAATCTTGGGCCCGGTGGGATATACAGCTCCCGGGTTTCCGATCGTTTCTGATAATCTGTCGAGGATAATTCTTCGAAGCGTTTTAACCGCGCTTTGCTTTTCGATTGTCGGCCTTTTGGATTTGAATTAACCCATTCGAGTTCTGCCTTTATCGACTTTAGACGAGCCTTTTCTGAACGTTCTTCGTGTTCCAGCCGTTTTTTCTTTTGATTTAACCATGACGAATAATTACCTTGCCATGGGATACCATAACCACGGTCGAGCTCCAGAATCCAGCCAGCGACGTTATCTAGAAAGTAGCGATCGTGGGTGACCGCTACCACGGTGCCCGGAAAATCCTGCAGAAATCTTTCCAGCCAGGCGACAGACTCGGCATCGAGGTGATTGGTGGGTTCGTCCAGAATCAACATGTCGGGATTGGATATTAATAACTTGCAAAGTGCTACTCGTCGTTTTTCGCCACCAGATAAGTTTTCGACCGTTGCTTCCCAGGGGGGAAGCCGTAATGCGTCGGCAGCAATGTCGAGTTTACGTTCGAGTTCCCAGGCACCGAGGCTATCTATTTTTTCCTGTAATTCTGCTTGAACACCGAGCAATTCGTTCATTTCATCATCTGACATCGGCTCAGAAAACTTCATTGAAACGGCGTTGAACTGGTCAAGCAACGTCCTCATATAGGCTACGCCCAACTCAACATTGCCGCGAACATCAAGCTCGTTATCAAGCTCCGGTTCTTGTGGGAGATAGCCAATATTGATACCAGTCTGTGGTCGTGCTTCTCCGGTGTATTCCTTGTCGACTCCTGCCATAATTCGTAACAGGGTTGACTTGCCAGCACCGTTGTACCCAAGCACTCCGATTTTTGCGCCAGGAAAAAAATTGAGAGAAATATCTTTCAATATTTCTAATTTCGGTGGAACTACCTTGCCCACACCATTCATTGTAAAAATATACTGAGCCATTAAGTTGATTCCGAGAGTGCATTTTTTAAGCTGCTAGTGGGCCTTGGGAATTCAGATCGTCTGGATGTAGCGGTGAATGGAAGGCTCCATGCTAATGATACTAATAAAGGATATGTTATCATCTTAAGACAAGGTTAATGAATCTTGAAGCCTGAAAAATCCACGGTAATAACTGGAATTGTGTCTATAAATAAAGCTGAAACATATACTATTATGTTCACAAATCTTTAATAAAACAATTAGCTAGCAGGTAAGTTAGCGGGAAACGCAACAATGAGTATGAAAGAGTTGCAACGGGACAGTTATCTCTACGGAAGTAACGCAGTATTTATCGAAGAGCTGTACAGTAAATATCTGCAAAATGAAAAAGATGTAGACGAGCACTGGCGTAACTGGTTTTCTGAGTTAAAGAATGGTGGCCTCGCTCCCGATCAGGATCATCTGGCTATTCAGGCACAAATGAAAAGCGCGGTGATGAATAAAAAGTCGAGGAATGTCACCGTTAGTACTGCGCAGCATGAACACCAGGTCAAACAGGTGGCCGTGTTGCAGTTAATTAGTGCCTATCGAATTAAGGGTCACCAAAAGGCTGACCTGGACCCACTAAAGTTCGTTAAGAAACAAACAATCGCAGACTTGACCCTGGAAGGATACGCTCTCGGTGAAGCCGACTTGAATACGGTATTTAATACGGGCTCTATGTTCGGTGTCGATGAAATACCATTACGTGAAATTATCGAACGTCTGGAAAAAACTTATTGCGGCACCCTGGCTTCGGAGTATATGTATATAGAAGACCTGAAGCAAAAACGCTGGATTCAGGAAAAACTCGAAACAAGCCTGTCAACTCCCAATTTTAGAGAAGGGCGCAGGAATCGTGTGCTGGATCGAATCATCGCGGCGGAAAATCTGGAAAAATACCTACACACCCGGTATATCGGTCAAAAGCGGTTTTCACTGGAAGGTGGCGAATCGCTGATACCCCTAATGGACCGTCTGATCCAACAGGCTGGAACAACTGAAACCCACGAAGTGGTTATCGGTATGGCACACCGCGGCCGTTTGAACGTGTTAACCAATATATTCGGCAAGATGCCAAAAGACCTGTTCGATGAATTCGAAGGCACTGCCAGTTTTGACGAACGTTATAACCACGATGTTAAATATCACCAGGGATTCTCCTCAGATATTTACACCGATACGGGTCCTATGCACCTCGCGCTCGCGTTCAATCCATCGCACCTGGAAATTGTCGACCCGGTGGTCGAAGGTTCGGTACGGGCCCGGCAACAAAGATTTAGAGACCGTAAGACGAAAGACGTATTACCGGTATTGATACACGGCGATGCGGCGTTTGCAGGGCAGGGCGTGGTAATGGAAACCTTCAGTATGTGCAAGACCAGGGGGTACAGAACTGGTGGTACGATACACATTATCGTCAACAACCAGATTGGATTTACCACCAGTAATCCCAGAGACGTCCGATCGACGCTGTATTGCACCGAAATCGCGCGCATGATTCAGGCGCCTATCTTTCATGTTAATGGAGACGATCCGGAAGCCTGCGTTTTTATTGCCGAACTTGCGGTTAAATTTCGTGAAACTTTCGAGCAGGATGTAGTGATAGACATGATTTGCTACCGACGCTACGGCCACAATGAAGCAGACGAGCCGGCGGTAACCCAGCCGATGATGTACGAGGCAATTCGTAATCATCCGCGGCTGGTAGATTTGCATTCGCAACGCCTGATCGATGAAGGTTTCACCACACGAGAAACCGTAGACCAGATGGTTAGTGACTATCGCAAGGCGATTGAACAAGGTGGTGGCGTGGCGCTGAATGTGATTTCGGGCCTCGAACCACTGTCTGCGCGACACTGGGCTGGACTGGAAGCGGGTGATATTAATGTTACGCAAAATACCCAGGTCAGTGCCGATACCGTGCAGCGTCTCGGCAAGCGCATGTTGAGCTTGCCAGAAGGTTTTCAACTGCACCACCGAGTCAGGAAAATAATGGAAAAGCGTCAGAAAATGCTCGATGGGGAGATTTTCTGTGACTGGGGTTTTGCTGAAAACATGTCATATGCCTGCCTGCTCGATGAAAATTACTCGGTGCGTCTGTCAGGCCAGGATTGCGAGCGGGGTACTTTTTTCCATCGTCATGCTGCCTTGCACAATCAGGACAACGGGGATATTTATAAACCACTGAACCACTTAAGCGAAGATCAGTCCAGGTTTGAAGTAATCAATTCTTTTCTGTCGGAAGAAGCAGTTTTGGGTTTTGAGTACGGATATTCGTCTACTGATCCTAATACACTGGTTATTTGGGAAGCCCAGTTTGGTGACTTCGCCAATGGTGCGCAGGTGGTAATCGACCAGTTTATCAGCTCTGGTGAAATTAAATGGGGACGTTTGAGTAATTTGGTGATGCTGTTACCACATGGGTACGAAGGGCAGGGTCCCGAACACTCGTCAGCCAGGCTCGAACGCTATCTCCAATTGTGCGCACAACATAACATGCGGGTCGTGCTGCCAACTTTGCCGTCACAAATTTTTCACTTATTGCGCAGCCAGTTGACTTGTGGATTCAGGAAACCATTGATTGTAATGAGTCCCAAGAGCTTGCTGCGACACAAAGGTGCGGTATCGCCCATTAGTTCATTCAGCGATGGCGGATTTCAAAAGGTAATTCCTGAAACTGATGATATTGACGATATGAAGGTCAA
>CAZJEJ010000103.1:0-8333 GCA_964544945.1 uncultured Gammaproteobacteria bacterium
ATGCCAGCCAGCGTTTACGTCGACGATAGTGCTTCACTTCGCGAAAATTCACTCGCTCGCCCTGGCTGATACCGAGATAAAATTCCTTTACATCCTTATTTTCGCGTAACTCTTCAGCCGTTCCATCGAGTACCACCCGTCCGTTTTCCAGAATATAGCCATATTTGGCATAATGCAGGGCGATATTGGTATTCTGTTCGGCGAGCAAAAATGAAACACCCTCTTTGGTATTCAGACGTCCTACAATTTCAAAAATTTCTTCGACCAGTTGCGGTGCCAGGCCCATCGATGGCTCGTCGAGTAAAATCATTTTTGGTCGCGACATCAATGCCCGACCAATAACCGTCATTTGCTGTTCACCACCAGAAGTATAACCGGCCTGGGCTTTGAAACGTTCCTTCAGCCTTGGAAAGTAACTGTAAACCAGCTCCAGATCCTGCTGAATCGCTGCATTGCCGTCCTTGCGGGTATAGGCACCGGTTAGCAGGTTTTCCTCAACCGTCAAATGTTCAAAGCAATGACGGCCTTCCATGACTTGAATGACGCCTAGTTGAACCAGTTCAGACGAGCTGAGCGTATCAATACGCTCACCTCGAAACTCGACTGTCCCCTTGGTTATATCGCCTCGCTCGGCACGCAGCAAATTGGAAATCGCCTTCAGCGTGGTAGTTTTACCCGCACCGTTGGCGCCGAGCAGGGCAACTATGCCCTGCTCGGGAACCTGGAGTGAAACACCTTTCAATACCAGTATGACGTGGTCGTAGATTACCTCTATATTGTTGACTGCCAACATAGGGATGGTATCGGTTTTATTTGATGCTGCGCTCACTGTGTGCTCATTCCTGATTGTCAAAATAACCTGGGTTTTGGCTGACTAACTGCAGTCACGTGGTGTTATGTTATTCTCAGCCGCATATTGTGCTGAATCTTCTGCAATTAGCGGTCCGGTTATGTCGCGAAGTGGCTCGTAGAATTTGGTCACCAGGCTCCATTTTTTTGCCTTGGCATCCCATTGCTGTAACGCTACCTGTCCCGGGCCTTCGTGATTTTCACAGGTAATCTTGACTGGAATGGTGAAGCCGGGCAAGCCCAGCTCTTTCAATCGAGCTTCGTCAACATCGAGTGCCTCAAAACCATCGCGTACCTGCTTACCGGTAACCTTGTTGGTACCGTGAATTTTCATTGCCGTGCGAATCGCCTCTGCGGTCCACATCGCTGCTACCAGCCCGCGATTGTAGAGCACCTCGCCAATACGCTCGCGTTCGCCCAGTCCCTTACCGGCATCGTAAACATATTTTTTGATGTCGTCGTGCGCGGGAAAGTTATCACCTGCTGCATGGAAGGCACCCGAGAGATAACCATCCGCGGCGGCGCCAGCAGGCAATACGTCATTTTCAGAACCCGACCACCAGACACCGATAAAGCGATCCATTGGGTAGCGAATCGACGCGGCTTCTTTGATGGCGACCTGGTTCATGACACCCCAGCCCCACATCAATACCCAGTCGGGTTTCTCCTTTCGGACCCGGAGCCAGGTTGCTTTTTGCTCCTGACCGGGATGGTCGACGGGCATTATTATGAGCTCAAATCCGAATTTCTTTGCCGCACTTTTGAGCGTGCGAATGGGTTCTTTACCGTACGCCGAGTTGTGGTGAACGAGGGCTATTTTTTTACCCTTTAGATTTTTCATGCCGCCTTCTTTCTCGCCGATATACTTTATGAACACCGTTGCCTGGCTCCAGTAGGTAGCGGGAAAGTTAAATACCCAGGGAAATATCTTTCCGTTTGCCGCCGATGTACGACCATAGCCCATGGAAAAGATGGGAATTTCATCGACGCTGGCCTTTGGAATCAACTGATAGGTGATACCGGTGGACAGGGGCTGGATTACGAGGGCGCCTGATTCACCTTCGTTTTTGACGCTTTCATAACACTCCACACCGCGTTTGGTGTTGTATGCCGTTTCACAGGGCGTCAGTTTGAGCCTGGTACCGTTGATGCCACCATCGCGGGCGTTGAGCATGTTTATGTAATCGCCGTACCCATTGGCAAACGGAATGCCGTTCGGTGCATAGGGGCCAGTTCGGTAGTCAAATGATGGAATTGTCAACTCGTAAGCATTGGCAATTCCGGATAAAAGTGGCACCGCCAAAAGAGCAGCCACTATTGTTTTACCTAGACGTTTATATTTCATTGTTTCCTCCGGTTATATACTGGATATATTGCATACCGATTTTGCAGGAGCAAAAAACGGTTATATACAGGATGTATTGTATGCCGGTTTTGCAGGAGCAAAAAATCGGTCATATTATTTCAAACAACATCTTACTACTTGCCCCTGTTACCGTTTCGTCAGCTTGTCTTACCCCCTGGGGGGCCTGGCAATCTAATAAGGAAACGGCCATAGGCGCAATTTTTCCTTGGCGATCCGCCACAGGCGTGCGAGCCCGTGTGGTTCGGCAATTAAAAATACAATAATCAGTGCCCCGACAGTCATGATTTCGATGTGGGCAGCCAGTGCGGTGTTGGTGCCGAATCCATCGACCAGAATATTTTTTAACAAAATAGGCATCAATACCAGAAAAGCTGCACCTAAAAATGAACCGAGCACCGAACCAAGTCCGCCGATGATAATCATAAACAATACCAGAAACGACTGGTTGATATCGAAGGCTTCTGTTGGTTCCGCCGATCCAAGCCACACGGCAAAATACAACGCCCCTGCCATACCAATATAAAAAGAGGAAACCGCGAATGCGGATAACTTGGCCACCAATGGACGTACGCCGATCAATTCGGCGGCAATATCCATATCCCGAATCGCCATCCAGTTTCGGCCCAGCCGACCGCGTGCCAGATTTTTTGCTGCCAGCGCAGAAATTGCTACGATGGTTGCACTCAACAGGTACTTTGCCACCGGAGACGCTTCCGGACCGGTAATAAGTACGCCAAACAATGTCATCGGCGGGGAGGTAATCATGCCAGTCGCGTTATAGTTAACAAACCAACCGACCTTGTTGAATAACCAGATCAGAAAAAACTGCGATGCAAGTGTCGCAACGGCGAGATAAAAACCTTTAATGCGCAACGAGGGTAGTCCAAAAAGGGTTCCTACTGCAGCGGTGATTAATCCGGAAATAAGTACCAGGGAGATAAACCCTAGCTCTGGAAACGCGACCATTAATTTATAAACCGAAAATGCGCCGACGGCCATAAATCCACCTGTGCCGAGCGAAACCTGTCCGCAATAACCGGTGAGAATATTTAGACCCAACGCTGCCAGGGAATAGATAAGAAAAGGCAATAGTATTGCATTAACCCAGTATTCATTGGCCACCATGGGTACGACGACAAAAGTCCCGAATAACACGGCAAAAATAACGTACCGGTCTAATGCAATGGGGAACAACGCCTGGTCGTCGCTGTAGTTGGCTTTAAATTGTCCTGTTTCACGGTAAAACATTGCTAGCCTCTCATTACACTCTTTCTATTATTCGTTCGCCAAACAATCCCTGCGGACGATACAGTAAAAAACCCAGTGCAAGCATATAGGCGAACCAGTTTTCAATCGCACCACCAACCATCGGCCCGACATACACCTCGGCGACTTTTTCACCAACGCCGATGATCAGGCCGCCGATGATTGCCCCTGGCACCGAAGTAAATCCACCGAGAATGAGTACCGGTAAAGCCTTTAATGCGATTAGCGAAAGTGAAAATTGTACGCCGGATTTTGAACCCCACATGATGCCGGCAACCAGCGCGACGACTCCTGATACCGACCATACAATTACCCAAATTGTACGCAGAGAAATACCCACTGAAAGCGCGGCCTGATGATCGTCGGCCACCGCGCGCAGGGCGCGCCCGGTTCGTGTCTTTTGAAAGAATATTGCCAGCACAGCGACCATTACTGCGGCCGTTGCCGCGGCAACAATTTCGAGCTTTTCAATGTAGATATCGAAGGTATCCAGCATCCAGTCGGAAGCTCCCTGTGGGATACCTATATCCAGCAATTTTACATCCGAACCCCACAATATATCGCCGAAACCCTCGAGCACGTAGGCCAGCCCGATGGTCGCCATGAACAGAATGATCGGATCCTGATTAACCAAATGTCGTAACATCAGTTTTTCGATAACCCAGGCCAGCGCTATCATGACCAGGATAACGCCGGCAATGGCAAGCCACACTGGCATACCAAATTTGTCCATAAATCCGACCAGTGTCAGCGCGGCGAACAGCGCCATGACGCCTTGTGCAAAATTGAATACGCCAGATGCCTTGAAGATAAGCACGAAACCCAGTGCGACTAGCGAATACATGACTCCGGCCATCAAACCACTGAGGACAACTTCGATAAAAAAGATCACTGCAGGGCACCCTTACTAATTGACTCGGTCATGCGACACTCCCAGATAAGCTTCGATTACTTCCTTGTTGGCACGAATTTCGTTTGGCAAGCCATCGGCTAGCTGACGACCATAGTCGAGTACCACGACGCGGTCCGATAAATCCATTACCACGGCCATATCGTGTTCGATCAATATGATTGTAGTGCCAAACTCCATGTTAACGTCGATGATAAAACGCGACATGTCTTCCTTTTCTTCGCTATTCATACCCGCCATTGGTTCATCGAGCAATAGCAGTTCGGGCTCTGCGGCAAGCGCTCGCCCCAGTTCGACCCGTTTTTGTAATCCGTAAGGCAGCTTACCTACGGGCTTCTTGCGAATTGCCTGGATATCCAGGAAATCGATTATGCGCTCGACGGCCTCGCGGTTTTCCAGTTCTTCGGCTTTTGCCGGTCCAATATGCAGCGCCTGCCAGAATAGATTAGTTTTCATTTTCAGATTGCGCCCGGTCATGATGTTATCGAGCGTACTCATCCCCTTAAACAGGGCGATGTTTTGAAAGGTGCGTGCAATTCCCTGGCTTGCAGCCTCGTAAGGACGCATCCGCTTTCGGGGGTGACCTTTATAGGTAATCGTCCCTTGCTGCGGATGATAAAAGCCATTGATCACATTCAGTAACGAGCTTTTACCCGCGCCGTTTGGGCCAATGATTGCACGGATCTCGCCTCTGCGGGTATCGAAGTTGACCCCATCGAGCGCCTTCACGCCACCAAACGTAAGGCTGATATCTTCAACCTTGAGCAATACTTCACCGCTTGAACCGTTTGTTGTCATTAGATGTGGAAATTAACCTGTATCCTGTGCTGTTTGAAAGGTTTTAGTATCACGAATTTCGAGATCTCCGGTAATGATACCCTTGCGCCCGTCTTCAAAAGTAACTTCGGTCTCCAGGTTTATGCGCCTGACGTCCGGGTTGTACAAGGCGTCGATCAAGCTTGCGTAGCGTTCATGGATAACTTGACGTCGAACCTTGCGAGTCCGGGTCAACTCTCCATCGTCGGCGTCGAGTTCCTTGTGCAAGATAACAAATCGCGTGATTTGTGAATTGGTAAGCGCTTCGTCTTCTGAAAGATCCATATTTACCTGCTCAACACATTCCTGCACTAACGAATATACCTCCGCACGACCAGCCAGGTCCTGGTAACTGGCATAGGCAATATTGCGCCGTTCGGCCCAGTTACCAACGGCCACCAGGTCTATATTGATCATCGCCGTTACCTTGTCGCGCTGGTCGCCAAACGTTACCACTTCGAGGATTTGGGCAAAAAATTTGAGTTTATTTTCGATAAATTTTGGCGCAAACATCGAGCCATCGCTCATCGTTCCGACATCTTTGATTCGATCGATTATTTTCAACTGGCCGTCATGATCGAATAACCCGGCGTCGCCGGTGAGAATCCAGCCATCCGCATTCCTCGAGTCCCGGGTAGCCTCAGGGTTTTTATAGTACTCGCTGAAAGCGCCCGGGCTACGGAATATCACTTCGCCGCGTTCGTCGATTTTTACATCGACATCGTCAAGCGGTACTCCAACAGTATCCGAACGAACCGCGTCGCTTTGTTGCGCGGTCAGAAATGGTCCAGCTTCTGTTTGTCCATAAACCTGTTTCAAATTAACCCCGATGGAACGGTAAAAGTCGAACATATCCGGCCCTATCGCTTCCCCGGCCGTCCAGGTAATGCGTGTTTTGCTATACCCGAGATTATTACGTAGCGGGCCATAGGCGTATATTTCGCCGAGAAAATATAGCAGTCGGTCTACTAACCCGACTTTCCCCCCTGACTTAATGCTAATTCCGACCCGGCTGGCGTGATCGATAAAATAATTGAACAACTTCCGCTTGATTCCCGCCGCATCCTCCATGCGCGTCAAGATATCGGTTCGTTGACCTTCCAGTACGCGCGGCGAAGTAAAATGAAAGCTCGGGCCGATTTCTTTCTTGTCCTGCAACAGGGTGTCGTAATTCTCCGGGCAACAAACACAATAACCAGTGCAATAGGCCAGGGTATAACAAAGGAAATGATCTACCACCCATGCCATCGGTAAATAGGCGAGCACCGAATCGTTCTCGGTTAATGACTCCAGTACGGCTACTCGCTCCGATCCAAAAATCAGACTTGCATGCGTAAGCACAACGCCTTTAGGCTGCCCGGTTGTACCCGAGGTATACAGCAACACAGCGACATCGTCGCCACTACTCAGCGCGATCTGGTCTTCAAGGAAACCAGGAGATTTGGCGGCGAATTCTACACCACTGGCCTGAATGCTTTCGAATGAAAAAATGTGTTCCGCGTTGTAGTCACCCAGGCCACGCGGGTCGTCGTAAATAATCTTATCGATTGTACGGTCAACCTCGTTTACCTGTAGCAGCTTGTCGACCTGTTCCTGGTCTTCTGCAAGCGCGAATTTTACTTCGGCGTGATCGACCATGTAGATCAGTTCTTCAACAACTGCATCCTGATAGGTGGGGACGGGTACACCGCCCAGACTCTGCGCAGCACACATCGCCCAGTACAATCTTGGACGGTTGCTACCGATAATGAATAGTTTATCGCCGCGGGTAAATCCATGCGCGGCCAGGCCGTTTGCGAAGGATTTAATTTCCCGGGCGGCTTCGGCCCAGGTCCAGGTTTGCCAGATCCCGAATTCTTTTTCTCGAATCGACGGGACATCCGCGAACCGAGCGGCATTTCGCAGCAGCAGCTTGGGAAAAGTGTCGAGATTGGTATTAGTTAGCACATCATTCATAGTGATTGTTAACAATTATTGTTTATATTGGCCAAATTAGCGCAATTTATTGTCTTTATTGTCTTTATTGTTGACAATTTTTACCGGAATATTACGTGTCCCTACGCTTTGTGTCTATCGATAATTACCCGTATATCCGATTTCCTGGTTATCGGTCGTATTTATGTAGACCCGGTTTTGCCTGTTAAATTATTAAGGGCAAGCAAATAAATCGAGTTTCCAGGTAACAATAACCAGACTAATCGTACTGGAAAAATCCTCGCCCGCTTTTACGGCCCAGGTAGCCTGCGTCAACCATTTGCTGTAGCAGCGGGCAGGGACGATATTTGGAGTCTCCAAATCCCTCGTGTAAAACCCTGGTGACCGACAGGCAAGTATCGAGTCCTATCAAATCGGCCAGTGTCAGCGGGCCCATCGGGTGAGCCATGCCAAGTTTCATCACTTCGTCTATCGCCTCAGCACTGGCGATGCCCTCGTAAAGCGTATAAACCGCCTCGTTGATCATGGGGATAAGAATTCGATTTGCGACGAAGCCAGGGCTATCTTTTGCCTCGACTGGAACCTTGCCGATGTGTTCGCTTAATTCATGAACCTGCCGATAGGTAGCGTCGCCGGTTTGCAGGGCCCGAATGACTTCCACCAGCGCCATCATCGGAACCGGATTCATAAAATGCATACCGATGACCTGTTCGGCACGCTGGGTCGCTCCAGCGATCCGGGTTAATGAGATCGACGAAGTATTGCTGGCCAATATTGCGTCGGCTTTACATATTTGATCGAGCCGTTTAAAGATATCCAGCTTAAGGGACTCGTTTTCGGTTGCAGCTTCGATCACGATATCAACCCCGGCGAGTGCCTCCAGCGTTGTTGCCGTTTCAATATTCGATAGCGTGTGTTGCTTGTCATCCTCGGTGATTTTCTCTTTCTTGATCATCCGGTCCATGCTGGTGCTGATGGTATCAAGCCCGAGTTTCACCTGGGCCTCACCGATATCCTGCATGATCACTCTCAACCCCGTAACCGCACAGACCTGTGCAATGCCGTTACCCATAGTCCCAGCGCCGACCACGCCCACCGATTTAATTTTCATGTTAGTTTTCTCCTGGTTAAATTCATTATTTAATTGTACGTCATTTCGGCCCACGAGCCGGAGTCTATTGAATTCGAGGC
>CAZJEJ010000104.1:0-8306 GCA_964544945.1 uncultured Gammaproteobacteria bacterium
AACTATTTTTGTGGCGCATTTTGATATTTATTATGGTAGAGTGTGCCGCCAATTTTTTATGACTCCGAGGTAAAATTAAAAGTGAGCCCAGCAGATAGTGAAATTCAGTTGCAAGTCTGGAAAGACCTTGCGATCAGCAAACAAATTTTGATGGGCGCAGCCACAGATGCCCTCGGACTGGATGCTGGATGCAGTACTGGGGAGTTGAAAGAAGCTCTCGAAAAGGCTATTCAACGAGCCCGGGAAGCCGATATCGAAATCGTCAATACTCGTGAGCAGGCTAACAAGGAAGTGACCGATATGAAAGCGCAGGTAAAAACCAGCGAACAGCGACGACTCGAAGCTGAGGAGAGGATCTCCGTCGCCGAAAATAACAGCGAAACAGCGAGCAGACAGCTAGCCATCGGTCGCGCCGAAAATGCCGAAGCTCTGAAGAAAGCGCGCGCTGACGTAGCCGACAAACAAAGCAAGCTTAAGGCTATTTCCAAAGCTCTGGCTGACACCCCGGAAAACGTGGTCAAAAAGTTAAAAACCCTGAAGAAACAAAAGTTCGAAGAATCCAAACTAAAAACGCAAGCAGAATCCAGGTTACAGAAAACACGTAAGGAAAAAGCAAAAATTGAAGTCGAGTTAGAAACTCAAAAGTCTTTGTCTGAGCAGAGTACAAAGCTGATTGCGCAGGTAAGAGAGTTTCATAAACTTTGCACCAAACAAAATAAGAAGATCAGGTCTTTGAGTGACGATAAGAAGCACGTCTTCAAAATCCCCAAACTCGACCAGGAATTACTCGAGTCACTCGAAAAGGCATTTTCTGACGACAAGTAAAGATTGCGCTCCGGCAAAGACGCCCGGTTTTTTTAGAGTCACTCAATCGGACTTTTATTCACTTCCTGCCGTCGTTGGCATCAGTGGCGGCGCGGCTACCGAAACAAAGGTCTCCGGGAAAAATCCATTGAAACGAGTTGCTGCCGCATTGCTATAGGCGCCAATTTGCCCGATTTCGATCCAGTCTCCCTCTTCGGCATCGTCCGGTAGATGAAAAGGCACCGGCAAGATATCAAGATTGTCACAGGTAGGGCCAAGAATCGTGAAATCCTGGCTGGTGCCAGAAATGCTCCGGTAAGGATTAATCAGCCGCGATGGCAATTTCATCTTACCGAACACAGTCTCTGACAGGCTTTGATAAACACCGTCGTTAATATATAGCTTGTCATCTTTGCGCAACTGAATCTGGGTCAGCAACGAGCAACCGCTGGCCACCAACGCCCGGCCCGGCTCACACATCAGAACACAGTCCCGGCGCAGTTTAGCCGATTCAAAAGCACGGTGGATCGAGTCGAAGTAGTCTTCCAAAGGCGGTGGCCTGTCGTCCTCGTACAATGCTGGAAATCCACCGCCAACGTCCAGATAATGGACTGGAACATTAGCCTCTGCTATTACCTCTAGCGCGGTTTTGACACCATCCACGAAAGCTTCTGGCGTTCGGCACTGCGAACCAACATGAAATGCCACCCCGGTTTGAAAATTAGCTTCGTGAACCAGACGCAGGAGTTTTGCAGCCTGATCGGCCGGCACGCCAAATTTATCGGAAAGCTGATACTGGGCGTTGTGGACAGGGGTAACGATGCGGACTAATACGACGCGTCCATCGCCTCCTCCTGTCGCATCGATCAGTTTTTCCAGTTCTTTTGCATGGTCGATAACGTAATGATCCACACTATAGACCTGGTGGGCCATGCTAATCGCAGCACGCGCCTTCACCGGATGCATGAAATAGCAATCTGCCTGGGGAAAATGCTCACGAACCAGCGCAATTTCGACCAGGGACGCGGTATCGAAATGGCGGATACCCGCATTGTATAATGCGCGTAGCACTTCAAGGTGGGGGTTGCATTTTACCGCGTAGAGCACCCGGCCAGGAAACCTGTCCAGAAAAAAACGTGCCTGCCGATCAATTTCAGCCGGACGTAAACAGTATACCGGGTAACCCGGTTTCAATTTTTCAATTACCTGCTCTACGGTTTCAAAACAAGGTATTGCCATCGATGTTTCCTGTATGGGGTAAGACTGCCGATAAAGTATCGTATTGTGTCACAGCAGCGTGTTAAAAAAAATTGCGAATTAGCAGTTGCGGGGTTTCTTTACCACGAAAGCAATTAACGTTCAATTCATAGTGAATATGGACACGATCAATCGGCTTATTAAGAATAGACGCCGGTTGGAAAAATGCGATGGCGTCAAGCGTAGTTAGATTTTCATCCTGGCTATTTAAAGGCCTGAGTAGCAGTTTCAAATGATGCGCAGCAAGTACGCGTTGGTCGAGCACCTGAAACTCACCGACGAAACTAGGGACGGGAAATCGTTGACCCCAGGGGCCCAGATTATGGAGTTCCTGGGCAAAATCGAGACTTAGATGCTGGTATTCCAGTTCGCCGTCACATTCGATTACGGCAGAGAAACAGCTCGGGTCGGCCGATTCCTCGATGACCCGATTAAAGGCCCTGGCGAACTGATCCAGTGAATTAGCCATCAGACTAAGTCCTGCAGCCATTGCGTGCCCACCAAATTTGAGAATTATTCCCGGATAAAGTTTATCCACGCTGTCGAGCATGTCGCGCAAGTTTACTCCCGGAACCGAACGACCCGAACCTTTTAGAATATCTTTATCAGAACTCGCAAATACGATACTTGGTCGGTGATACTTTTCTCGAATCTTCGCAGCGACTATCCCAACTATGCCCTCGTGCCATCCATCCTGGTACAACACGATACCGCAACAGTCATCCAGGTCCTGATCATTCAATTCTGCCAGTTGCTGCTGGGCCTCGTCGGATATTTCCTGCTGGATATCTCGACGTGCTCGATTGATATCGTCGAGTTGCTCAGCCAACAACCGTGCCTCGGTATCATCGTCGGATAACAGGCACTGCACGCCGATAGTCATATCTTCCAGGCGTCCGGCCGCGTTAATCCTGGGTGCAATAGTAAAACCGATATCGGCACTCGATAGCGTATCGATCTGTTTCTTTGCAATATCGATCAATGCCCTGATACCCGGTGCACAAAGCCCAGCACGAATACGTCTTATACCTTCGTTGACCAAAATTCGATTGTTATAATCCAGTGGCACCAGGTCTGCTACCGTTCCTACTGCCACCAGATCAAGACAGCAGGAAAGGTTGGGTTCTCCCCGTTGCTGATTAAACCAGCCCGTTTTTCCGAGGTTTTTACGTAGGGCCAGCATCAGGTAAAACGCCACGGCGACGCCGGCAAGGTTCTTACCCTGTTTCTCATCGGGCCAGGCATTTTGATTGACGATCACGTTAGCGTTCGGAAGTTCCCTGGCGGGCAAATGGTGATCGGTTACGATCACATTTATGTTTTGCTCGCGCAGCAGCGATATACCATCGTGACTCGCAATGCCATTATCAACGGTAATCACACAGTCCGGTTTGAGCTGGACTATTCGCTGCGCGACAGAAGTAGATAATCCATAACCATCGATAATACGATCGGGCATCAGGTAAGCGGTATTTCGAAATCCAAACAAAGCCAATGCACGCATACAAAGTGCGGTACTGGTGGCGCCATCGACATCGTAATCACCAAAGATCAATATCGAACGGTCTTTCAATAGGCAGTTCGCCAGTAGTTCGGCCGCTTCGTGTATGTTTCTGATTGCATCAGGCGGTAATAAATTGCTCAGCCTGTAGTCTGTCTCGGACATAGACTGCACATTGCGCGCTGCCAGTATTCTGCGGCAGACGGGGTGTAATTTTTCTTCGCCCAGTAAACTGGATTCGAGAATCGGGCGAATGGTATAGGGGCTGGATACCATGAATTATTCGACTGGAAAGTGCTGCAGACTTTGTGATTGCTTCCAGAATTTGAATGCGGAAAAGGTCGACAATAAAAAATCGTACCGGTAACCCGCCCGAAGCTTCAGACTACATCTCTGTGATTTGACCCGGTGAATCAGCGGTTTAAACAATTGCCTTTCCACTCGGCTCAACAATTGCTTCAAATTTTCATCTCGAACAGATTTCAAGGTTTCGAGAATCGATAACTCGATACACACAGCATGATTTCTAACAGCATTCTCACCAATAGTCTCAAGCTCGCTATTTGAAATGTCCAGTGTATCGGCAAAACGTTTTAACGATTCGTCACCGATATACCAGTGAATATCGTTACCGCGTAGTACAGGGAGTCGACCACCCCCCCAGCACCACAGGCTATTGATCGGTAATAATCCCTTTTCGGAGCGCCGTTGATTGATTTCGTGCGCGTACATAAACATTTGCATTTCGCTCATCAATCGATACCAGGGCAACCTTTGCTTCGACTGCTCCATATACTGATCGGCTTTTTTACCAAGAACCGACAGATAATGCGGATAGTTATCGGGTGCTTCACACTGCTTTAAGTGCATTAACCATAGACCATCAGACACTGATTCTATATAACAATCTACATTAAATAATTCATTTAAATCATTGATTATTATACTTATATCATTTACCATTTCTTTCGTATTTTCCAGGGGCAATACAAATGTGTTATGCATATCTGGTTTGAGATGAACCGCCTGGCAGAGTAAATCAGTGACTTTTTCCGATGATGGCTTTTCCATATAGGCATGGACCAGGGGCAAGCACTGAATACCTGACAGGCCCATGCTTTCCGCAATGAGTGGTTCGAATTCGTATATCTGGTTCTCTACCCGTTTCGCGTAGCGTAAAATGTAATTCAACGCAGGTAATTCCCGATGCAAAAATGCTGCATCGAGTTCATTTAAAGGCAGGTTGAAAAGGCCTGGTACAATCAGATCGATACTAGCGGGCATGACTGATCAGTTGGTTCTGCCTTGCAAGCTGGTGGTGACGAGTTCATTCAGGTCATTAGAGATATTTTTGCTCGCCATCATTCTTTCAACCTGTTGTTTCATCATTTTCCCCTGACTCGGAACCAACTTCCTCCAGTGTAGAAATGCATTCGCCATTCTCGCCGCCACCTGTGGGTTAATGGCATCGAGCAGCAAGATTTTATCCGTGACAAACTGATAACCAGCGCCGTCGCTCTGGTGAAAGGCGCTCGAATTCGAGATTAGCCCACCAAGCAAGGATCTTGCCCGGTTAGGGTTACGCAGGGTATAGGCTTCATGTTCAAACAGGGTAATAATATTATCCAGCGCAGCGTCGGCATAAGACATGGCCTGGGCGCTAAACCACTTATCAACCACGAGCGCCGTATCCTGCCACTGCTGGTAAAATTGTGCGACGATTTGATCTCTTTGCCAGTTTTTATAATGCACGATGGGTACCAGGCATCCCATCTGGTCGGTCATATTATCTGCAGCTTCGAACTGGTGCAAACACAGATCGAAATAACTGGTTTTGTCGAGTGTCAGCAAATAATTCAGGCAAGTGTTTTTCAGCCTGCGCCTGGCGATATCATCAGGTTCGCTACGATACTCTGATTGACTATGATGTGCGTGGTATAGCCCTGCCAGCAACTGTTCATGCCTGTGCGCCAGCATTCTCCGCACCGTCTCACGGACATTGCGTATCTTTTCTACATCGACTATTTCAAGCATTTCACCCAGGTATTTTTCACCGGGTAATACGAGCATTTCGGCTACTAACTGAATATCTATTTCAGTGTCTCTCAGTATTGTCCCGAAGTTATCGATCAGGCCCTGCGCTTGCGCTGGCCAACAATCAGGACTGGACTCAAGCATTTTGAGCATGACTCCAGTAGCATATTGCTGGCTCGCTTCCCAGCGGTTGAAAGGATCTGAATCGCAGGACATCAACAATGCCAGCTCTTCGTCGCTATGATCTGTGTGCAAGATAACCGGCGCCGAAAATCCCCTGAATGCGGAGACCACGGGTAAGTCACCGATGTCGTTAAAATGTAACGTTTTTTCAGCTTCGCGAATATTGACCATAAGCTCCTTATTACCAGCGGAATCGAGCTCAATAGCCTTTCCTTCCCGGTCGAACAATGAGAGTCGCATCGGTATATGAAACACTCGATTCGCTATGCCGCTGGTCTGGCCCGCATCCTGCTTTATCTTTAGTTCGAGACTATTCAGAGCGGCATCGTATCGACGATTGATTTCGACTCCTGGCGTACCCGATTGCTCATACCAGCGTTGGAATTGAGCAAGATCGATGCCCGAAGCATCCTGCATTGCCAGCCTGAAATCGTCGGTAGTAACCGCCTGCCCATCGTGGCGCTGAAAATACAGGTCCATGCCTTTACGAAAATGCTTCCTGCCCAGGATGGTGTGCATCATACGCACTACTTCTGCACCTTTATTGTAAACCGTGGTGGTGTAGAAGTTATTGATTTCCTGATATGAAACCGGCTGTACCGGGTGCGCCATCGGCCCCGCGTCTTCCGGGAACTGATGACTGCGTAATACTCGCACGTCGGTAATCCGCTGAATCGCCCGAGACCGCATATCGGCACTGAATTCCTGATCCCGAAACACGGTTAAGCCCTCTTTCAGACTCAACTGAAACCAGTCGCGGCAGGTTACGCGATTACCGGTCCAGTTATGGAAATACTCGTGTCCAATGACCGCTTCTATCGCATGATAATCGCCGTCGGTTGCGGTCTGTGAGTTAGCCAGTACGTACCTGGTATTGAAAACATTGAGTCCCTTGTTTTCCATCGCCCCCATATTAAAGTCTTCGACCGCGACGACCATATACAATTCCAGATCGTACTCTAGCCCAAACGTCTCTTCGTCCCATTTCATCGCTTTTTGCAAAGACCTTAACGCGTGACCACATTTTTCGCTATTGCGATGCTCGGTAAAAAACTGAAGAACTACCGTTTTCCCCGACCTGGTTATAAATTCACCATCGACACTGGTCAAATCACCGGCTACCAGAGCAAACAGGTAACTCGGCTTGGGAAACGGATCCAGCCACTCGACCCAGTGCCGATCTCCTGCTCCGCCAGTATTGAGACGATTACCGTTGGATAAAAGTACAGGGAACTTTGCCTTGTCACCGATGATACGCGTGGTAAACACTGACATGACATCGGGCCTGTCGATATAGTAGGTTATATAACGAAAGCCTTCGGCCTCACATTGGGTGCAGAAATTCCCACTCGACAGGTAAAGGCCCTCGAGGCGGGTATTGGCTGACGGATCGATTTCCACCTCACAAGCCAGTACAAATTCGTCTGGAACATTGAAAATGATCAACTGCTCGGCACCCTGGCTATATTGCTCGGCCTGCAAATCGACATCATCGATACTCAAGCTCAAAAGTTTTAGTTCTATGCCATCAAGCTCCAATGGCGCTGACTTGTCGTCGCATTGTCTTGATATATACAACCGACTTTTTACTCGGGTTTGATGCGTATCCAGGTCAAATTCAAGCCAGGTTTTATTGATTGTGAAGTCGGGTGAGCGATAATCACCCAGATATTTACGTTGATTTCGAACAGTTTTCATCGATTTTGTATTGGATTAATCAGGAGCGAAGTGTACCTGAAATTATTGTAGCGATAGCCCTATTTGTAACCCTCGAACCTGCTAAATTTCATGGGGCTTGCGATACCGGGAAATTCGGCTATCATGCGCACATTTTTGACCCACTGGAGTAGTTTAAAATGGCTATAGAACGTACTATTTCTATTATCAAGCCTGACGCGGTAGCGAAAAACGTTATAGGTGAAATTTACAGCCGCTTTGAAAAAGCCGGTTTGCGCGTTGTCGCGGCCCGTATGGAACAACTAAGCGCCCAGAAAGCAGGCGAGTTTTATGCGGTTCACAAGGATCGGCCTTTTTACAAAGACCTGATAGAATTTATGACATCAGGACCCGTCATGGTGCAGGTACTGGAAGGCGAGGACGCGATTAACAAAAATCGCGAGGTCATGGGTGCTACCAATCCTGCAGAAGCTGCGGCTGGTACCATTCGAGCCGATTTCGCACAAACCCTCGACGAAAATGCGGTTCATGGCTCGGATGGGCCAGATACAGCTCGAATTGAAATCGAATTCTTTTTTGGCACCGATGGCGTGTGCCCTAGAACACGTTAATCGACCAGATCCGGCATTTTCTATATGGATATTCCGGATCATTTCAGCGCTTGTATCTTCCTCTCAAATCGACTATCGATTAGATCCGACTCCGCTTCCGCTAATCCGTCAAAACCATTTGCTGGTAATAGTTCCAATGCATCGTTAATCGTTTTATTTTCATAGGGCTGTGCTCAAATTGATCGAAGTTAAACTGCCGTAATCCCAGGGACTTATTCTGTTCGAGTAGCGAAAATCGT
>CAZJEJ010000105.1:0-1913 GCA_964544945.1 uncultured Gammaproteobacteria bacterium
TGGTACCTGAGAAAGGCTTTGTGCAACCGGCGCTGCTTTTCGCCTTTGGCGGTAAGTACTATTTCGCTGTTTCGTGATACGCGCTTTAACGGGTTCCTCGCGCTGTGGTACATCGCCGTTGCGGTAGCCATAGGTGACGGGTAGAAGTTCTGTACCTGGTCGGCCTTGAAACCATTGGTTTTCAACCACAGCGCCAGGTTCATCATGTCTTCGTCGGTGGTGCCCGGGTGTGCCGCGATGAAATACGGAATCAGGTACTGCTGCTTACCTGCCTTTTTTGAGAACTTTTCAAACAGGGATTTGAAGCGGTCATAGCTACTCATGCCAGGCTTCATCATTTTCGACAGCGGACCCTGTTCGGTGTGCTCGGGCGCGATTTTTAAATAACCGCCGACGTGGTGTGATACCAGCTCTTCGACATATTTAGGTGAATCGACAGCGAGGTCATAACGCAGCCCGGAACTGATTAATACCTTTTTAATACCGTCGAGCCCGCGCGCTCGGCGGTACAGGTTAATCAGGGCGGAATGGTCGGTATCGAGGTTTTCGCAAATACCGGGGTAAACGCAGGAGGGTCGCCGACACGCGGATTCGATCGTCTTAGACTTGCACGCGAGCCGGTACATATTGGCAGTGGGGCCGCCGAGGTCGGATACCACGCCGGTAAACCCAGGCACCTTGTCGCGTATGGACTCGATTTCGCGAAGGATCGAATCTTCCGAGCGATTCTGGATTATTCGCCCCTCGTGCTCGGTGATCGAGCAAAAGGTACAGCCGCCGAAACAACCGCGCATGATATTGACCGAAAACCGAATCATTTCGTAAGCCGGAATACGCGCGTCGGCGTAAATCGGATGCGGCAGCCTGGCGTAATCGAAGCCGAAAACATAGTCCATTTCCTCGGTACTCAACGGGATCGGTGGTGGGTTAAACCAAATTTTCTGACCGCCCTGGTTTTGTACCAGCGGGCGCGCGTTGCCCGGGTTGGTTTCCAGGTGCAGCACCCGGCTGGCGTGCGCGTACAAAACCGGGTCACGGCTTACATCGCTAAACGATGGCAGACGAATCACCGTTTTCATGCGCTGCTGTAACTTGTGCCTTAATCTTTCCGGCTTGTTGCTAAAGGTAATCTCGACAGCTTTCGGAGCGGACTGGACGTTGTCTTCGCAACTGGATTGATCGACTATTTCGTAGGGAGTGTAGCGTTTTTCCAGCCTTCCTGGTTTTTCGACATTGGTCGAATCCATCACCTGCCAGTCTTCGGGAATATCCCTGATGAAAAACGCGGTGCCGCGCAAATCGGTTATTTCGCCAATATTCTCGCCTTGCGAGAGGCGATGGGCTATTTCGACGATCGCTCTTTCGGCGTTGCCATACAACAACATGTCGGCCCGCGCATCGGAGAGAATAGAGCGGCGTACCTTGTCCTGCCAGTAATCGTAATGCGCGATGCGCCGTAACGACGCCTCGATACCCCCGATCACGATGGGAACGTCTTTATAGGCTTCGCGGCATCGTTGTGAGTAAACCACCGAACATCGGTCGGGGCGTCTGCCACCGATGTCATCGGGTGAATAGGCGTCATCCGAGCGAATCTTTCGATCCGCGGTATAGCGGTTGATCATCGAATCCATATTGCCGGCGGTGATGCCGAAGAAAAGGTTGGGTTTTCCGAGAACTTTGAATGGCTCAGCCGATTGCCAGTCGGGTTGGTCGATTATGCCAACCCTGAAGCCCTGCGCTTCGAGCAAACGTCCGACGATCGCCATGCCGAAGCTGGGGTGATCCACATAGGCATCGCCAGTCACGATGATGATATCGCAGCTATCCCAACCGAGCGCCTCCATTTCCGCGCGCGAGACCGGCAGAAAAGGGGCGGTACCGAAACACTCGGCCCAGTACAGCGGGTACTG
>CAZJEJ010000105.1:2013-3205 GCA_964544945.1 uncultured Gammaproteobacteria bacterium
AAATCCGGTAAGCGCCCTTCAAACAGGTAAGGAATCTGCGAGCGAATCGAATGGCAATCATAAAGCACCACGTACCCGTGTTTTTGATGAATCCGCTCCAGTTGTTCGGCCAGGGCGTCGTGGTAGGGTCGATGGTATCGTTGCTGGCGATCCTGAACTTCCTCTTCGCCGGGCTCTTCGTCATCGCGATAAATTGGATCTCCGTCAAACGTTGTCGTCGGGCACAGGCTCGTGGTGTTTTGCCCGGGGTAGAGCGATTGATCGGCCGGGTCGCGATTGGTGTCGATAACATAGCGATGAATCGAGGTACTGACGATAGTCACATTGTCGATCAGGCCCTGGTATAAGCGCTGAATATGCCAGTCGGTATCTTCCTGTGCCTGCCCGGTATCGTTCAGACGCCTGAATATATCTGGCGGAATCTCGGTCCCACCGTGTGGTTGTGCGAGAATCAGCGGGCTATCGCCTGATTCTACAAAAAGCTTCATCCCGTGCTGAGCCCAGGCAACAATGTCTCATCTTCAAGTGAAGCGATGATTTTACGTTGCATCACCAGGTCTTTAACAGTTTCGATATCGTCAGCCATATAGCGATCTTGCTCGAGTCGCTTAACGCGACTGCGTATAGTTGCCACCACCTTAACCAGAGCAGGACTGGTTTCGATCGGCGCGCGAAACTCGATACCCTGTACGCCGGTCAGCAGCTCGATGGCGATGATATGGGCCAGGTTATGATTCATTGCACCCAGTCTGCGGGCAGCATGACAGGCCATCGACACGTGATCTTCCTGGTTGGCGCTGGTGGGTGTCGAGTCGATCGAGGCAAGCGCGGCCTTTTGTTTATTCTCCGACATCAATGCAGCCGAAGTTACCTCGGCGATCATGAAACCGGAATTTAACCCGGGTTCTGGCGAGAGGAACGCGGGCAGGCCATAGCTTTGTGCAGGATCGACCGTGGTGGCGATGCGGCGTTCGGTTATCGAACCGATTTCAGCGATTACCATCGCGCATTGATCGGCAGCAAAAGCCACCGGTTCGGCGTGAAAGTTTCCACCCGATAATATCGAGCCATCGGCGATCACCACAATCGGGTTGTCGGTCACGGCGTTGGCCTCGATTTCGAGTGTCTTGCTAGCCTGGCGCAGCAGGTCGATGCAGGCTCCCATCACCTGGGGCTGGCATCGAATGCTGTA
>CAZJEJ010000105.1:3305-8291 GCA_964544945.1 uncultured Gammaproteobacteria bacterium
CCACGACCCAGGGATAAAATTTTCAGCACCACCACCAGGCGCACAATGTTATCGGGCAAGGCATCGCCCACACCACAACAATGTGACAATATCAGATTGCGCTGCAATTGCGTCGTCTGGTGAGCCGGGATACGGGTGCTGGCGAGCTTTCCAAAGCCGGTGTTGACGCCATACACCGCCACATCGCCGTCGGCCGCCTGTTGAATGATCGCCGCCGCTGCATCGACCTTGTCCCTGTACGAGGGGTCGAGACTAATTTTTAGATCTTTCCGGTAGACCCGGCACAAATCATCGAGTGTCATCGATCCGGGTTTGAGTATCAGTTTCTGTTTCATTTTTATCGTCTAGTCAGTCAATTGATCCAGGGTCTGGCGATAGTTACGCATAATGTTATCCTCGTCGGCATGGTGTCCATGGTCGATGACTTTTTGCCCACCGACGTAAACGTCCCTGACCAAATTTTGGTTGCCGGAAAAGATCCAGCTATCGAGCAGGTCGTCGCGGCTTCGTCCATACAGGCGCGGGTGCTGATCGTCGAGCACGATGAAGTCGGCACGGAAACCCTCTTCGATGCTGCCTATATTGCGCCCGCAGGCCTGTGCGCCGCCACGAAGCGCGCCCTCGAGCAGGCTACGCCCGGTATTCACCTGCGATGCCGAGGTTAGCAGGTTGCGCCCGTGAGTAATCAGACGTTGACCATACTCGAGCCAACGTAATTCCTCGACCGGGTCGATCGAAATATGACTGTCGGAGCCGATGGCCCAGCGTCCGTTAGCATCCAGATAATCGATGGCGTTGAATAATCCATCGCCCAGGTTCGCCTCGGTCGTGGGGCATAGACCGGCGACACACTTGCTCAATGCCATCGACTCGGTTTCATCAGACGTCAAATGTGTTGCATGAACCAGGCACCATTTCTGGTCGACCTCAAAGTGATTGAGCAGCCACTGTACTGGGCGCTGTTGGCTCCAGTTCAGGCAATCGGCTACCTCTTTGGTTTGCTCGGCGATATGGATATGTATGGCGGCAAGATCGTCGGCTCCGCAATGGTCGATGACCCGTTGTAATAATTCCTGGCTCACCGCTCGTAGCGAGTGTGGCGCGATACCAACCGAAATATTGGCATCGTTCTTCGATTCATTCTGTAAAATTTCGACGATGCGAGTAAAGTCATCGGCATCGTTTAGAAAACGTTTCTGGCCCGGTGCCGGGTCGGCGCAGCCGAAGCCTCCGTAGCGATAGAGTACTGGCAGCGCGGTGAATCCCAAACCGACTTCGCCTGCCGCCTGCATGCATTGCAGGCTCATTTCGGCCCTGTTGTCATAGGCTTTACCTTCGATATCGTGGTGCAGATACTGGAATTCGCCGACGCAGGTATAGCCCGATTTGAGCATTTCTACATAAAGCAGGGCAGCGATATGGTGCAGATGCTCGGGTTGGATTCGCTCCAGGTAGTGGTACATCACCTTACGCCAGGTCCAGAAGTTGTCCTTGACGCTGTCGCCTGACTGCACAGCGCGCTCCCCCAGTCCCGCCATCGCGCGTTGATGCGCATGCGAGTGGACGTTGGGTATCCCGGGAACCAAAACGCCGACACGTTCGCCGCCCCGGAAAGGAACACCGCTCGAAACCTGTACAATATTGCCAGATCGATCGACTGTAATTTCGACGTCTTCGGCCCAGCCATCCGCGAGTAACGCCGAAGCCGACCAGAGTTTTAAAACCATGCGTTATAACCTGCCGGGAGCCTGTTCTTGCTATGTTTGCCAAATCAGCGTAACATACATGTCTATACAAGTATAGTCGTCTATAGCCAATGCAGCAAACTCTCTTCACCAACGCACGTATCGCGACCATGAGCGACGATTCTGGCTATGGCCTGATCGATAATGCAGCATTATTGGTTGATGGGCAACGCATCGAGTGGGTTGCACCGATGTCGAAGGCAAAAATTCCCCTGAACTCTAATCGGGTCGATTGCGAGGGGCGATTGATTACGCCCGGTCTGGTCGACTGCCATACCCATCTGGTTTATGGCGGTAACCGTGCCGACGAATTCGAGCAACGACTCGAAGGTGCGAGTTACGAGGAAATCGCGCAGCGAGGTGGCGGCATCGTCTCTACCGTGAAAGCCACACGCGTTGCGTCCGAATCGGAGCTATTGACGCAGGCCCGAGTGCGGCTCGAACAGTTGTTAAGCGAGGGAGTGACCACGCTGGAAATCAAATCCGGTTACGGACTCGACCGCGATAACGAAATCAAGATGCTGCGCGTGGCGAAAAAACTGGGCGAGTTATACCCGGTTCGTGTACTAAAAACTTTTCTGGGCGCCCACGCGCTTCCCCCTGAATTTGCCGAACAGGCCGATGCGTATATCGAGCTGGTATGCAAGGATATGTTGCCCGCCGCTCATGCGGCAGGGCTGGTCGACGCGGTTGACGTATTCATCGAGTCGATCGCATTTAACGTCGAACAGGCGCAAAGGGTGTTCGATGTGGCCGCACAACTGGGCTTGCCGATCAAGGCACACGCCGAGCAGTTGAGTGACCTGGGCGGAGCGGTGATGGCTGCCAGTCGAGGCGCCCTGTCGGTTGACCATATCGAATACTTACCCGCCTCTGAGGTGTCGAAGCTGGCGCCACACCAAACTGTCGCGGTTTTGTTACCGGGTGCTTTTTACGTGTTACGCGAAACGCAACTTCCGCCGCTCGAAGCCTTGCGGTTGCACCAGGTTCCAATCGCAATCGCAACCGATGCCAACCCCGGCAGTTCGCCGGTGAGTTCCCTGTTACTGATATTGAATATGGCCTGTACGCTGTTTCGGCTGACACCGCGAGAAGCCTTGCGTGGCGTGACGATCAATGCGGCAAAGGCATTGGGACTGGACGCCGAAATCGGCTCACTGCAGGCGGGCAAGCAGGCCGACCTGGTGATCTGGGATCTGGACAAACCGTCGGAGCTTGCGTATCAAATTGGCATCAACCCCTGTGTAGCAGTCATGCAGGCAGGGAACTGGCGTAAAACATTATGAATGCAATACTCGACAGTTTCGACAATATCGACAAGAGCGCGCCACAACCGCTGTATCAGCAGATCAAGAATATCATTCATGACAGGATCAAAAGCAGCGAATGGAAGGCTGGGCAAAAACTGCCATCTGAAAATGAGCTGGTTGCGGCTCTCGGAGTGAGCCGAATGACGATACACCGTGCTTTACGAGAGCTCACGCAGGAGGGGTTGATCAATCGGGTTCACGGACTCGGGTCATTTGTTGCCGACGCTCCCCGGCACGCGAGTCTGATCGAGCTCAGGGATATTGCAGTCGAAGTGACTCAAAACGGAAAGCAACATAGATCCCGGGTGCTGGCACTGGACACCAAACAGGCCAATGATAAGGTCGCGCACGATATGCAGGTTTCACGCGGTACAGCGCTCTATTTTCTGAACGCAGTGCATTACCAGGACGATATTCCCATTCAGCTCGAAGCACGTTATGTAAACCCGGGTCTCGTGCCCGAGTTTTTGCAGCAGGATTTTAACCGCGCGACTTCGACCAGTTTCCTGCTGAAACAATTTAGACCGCAGGAGATGGAACATATTGTGCGCGCGGTAATGCCGGATGCACGAGTACGCGATGTACTCGAAATCGATGCCGGAGAACCTTGCCTGCAATTGTCTCGTCGCACCTGGAAAAATGACCAGGTCGTCACCCATGTCACCATGACCTACCCCAGTAGTCGATACGACCTGGGCGCGCGTTATGCCGTCAATGACTTCCCAACGCGCCAGTGAAGCGCGCCTTATCGAGAGGATATTAAAATGCCCTTAGATCGCACCGACAGTAATCGCAAGATACGCGCACCGCGCGGTTCCGAGCTGACTTGCAAAAGCTGGTTGACCGAAGCGCCATTTCGTATGATTCAGAATAACCTGGATCCCGAAGTCGCGGAGAAACCCGAACAACTGATCGTCTACGGCGGTATTGGTCGGGCCGCACGCAACTGGGACTGTTACGACAAAATCCTGGAATGTCTGATACAGCTGGAAGACGACCAGAGCCTGCTGATTCAGTCCGGTAAACCAGTCGGTGTTTTTCAAACCCATGTAGACGCGCCGCGCGTACTCATTGCCAACTCTAATCTGGTCCCTGCCTGGGCGAACTGGGAGCATTTCAATGAACTCGATCGGAAGGGTTTGATGATGTTCGGGCAGATGACCGCCGGTTCATGGATATATATTGGCAGCCAGGGCATAGTCCAGGGCACTTACGAAACTTTCGTCGAAGCCGGGCGGCAGCACTTCGGTGGAGATACGCGAGGAAAGTGGATATTGACTTCCGGGCTCGGCGGCATGGGTGGCGCGCAGCCCCTGGCCGCGACCATGGCCGGCTACAGTATGCTCTGTATCGAATGCGATAAAGATCGCATTGACTTTCGCCTGCGCACCAGGTACCTCGACGCGCGCGCGCATTCTCTGGACGAGGCATTACAGATGATCGCTGCGGCGGGTGCGAAGGGTGAAACAATATCGGTCGGCCTACTCGGTAATGGCGGTGAAATCCTGCCAGAGATGGTAAAACGCGGGATCAAACCAGACATCGTAACCGACCAGACCTCGGCGCACGATCCGGTGAATGGATATCTTCCGATAGGCTGGAGCATGGAACAATGGGCAATGAAGCGAAATACCGACCCGGAAGGGGTCGCGCGTGAAGCGCGAAAATCGATGGCCGTTCACGTGCAGGCAATGCTCGACTTCCATAGTCAGGGAATCGCCACGGTCGATTATGGCAACAATATCCGACAGGAAGCGTTCGACCAGGGGGTTAAAAAAGCATTCGATTTTCCAGGCTTCGTACCCGCCTATATCCGGCCGTTATTTTGTCGCGGTGTGGGGCCGTTCCGATGGGTCGCGCTCTCGGGCGATCCCGAGGATATCTACAAAACCGACGCTAAAGTGAAGGAACTGATCCCGGACGACTCGCAC
>CAZJEJ010000106.1:0-8172 GCA_964544945.1 uncultured Gammaproteobacteria bacterium
GCGCATCTTTAACGCCTCGATCTGACTCGAGGGGTGCTGTCCCTGCAATCTTTTATGTATCTGCCCAAGACCTTTGCTGTAAAGAGTCAGGCGTTGTACGACAAGAGAGGTCATCCGGGCTATTCGAAAATCGATCGTTTGCATCATATCGAGCCGATCGGGGGTTACCGATTCCGCTGCTACCGACGGGGTGGGGGTTCTTAAATCCGCGGTAAAATCGGCGATGGTAAAATCGATCTCATGCCCGATACCAGTTACCACTGGTATTGGATAATCGGCGATTACACGCGCCAGTGCTTCGTCGTTAAAACACCATAAGTCTTCCAGCGAGCCACCCCCGCGAACCATTAAAATAACGTCGCAGTCGCCCTGTTGCCTGGCTCTTTGTAGTGCCTCGATTATCTGGGCGGTCGCTGCTTCTCCCTGAACCATGGTTGGGAAAATTAATACTGGAATGTGTGGTGCCCGTCGTCTTATCACGCTTAAAACATCTCGAATTGCGGCTCCAGTTGTTGAGGTAATAACACCGATTTTTTTCGGTTGTGCTGGAATTGGTTTTTTTAAATCATCGGCGAACAAACCTTCCTGGTCGAGCTGGATTTTGAGCTGCTCGTAGCGGCGCATCAATTCCCCAATACCCGCATCTTCGAGGTGGTCGACTACCAGTTGGTACTCCCCGCGAGCCTCGTACAAAGTGACCTGAGCCCTGAGCAGTACGTGTTGGCCGTTTTCCGGTATAAATCCAACTCGATTATTACGGCCTTTAAACATCGCGGCACGGCATTGGGCGCGCTCATCCTTGAGCGTGAAGTACCAGTGACCCGAAGACGGGCAGGCAAAATTCGATATTTCGCCCTCGATCCAAAGGGTTCCGATCCCTTGTAAAAGCATGGTTTTCACTTCAAAATTTAGTGCGGAAACAGTCCAGACTGTATCGGAACTGGCGGGGTGTGCTTGCATAAATGTGTCGATGCCTGGCCGGTGATTACCTCTATTCTATACCAGGAGGGAGGAAGTTCTTAATCGTAAATGCTATAGCCGAATAACGGGATAAATAGACTTAAATATTTCCACCCATGAGGTTAATCAGGCTTACCCTCGCTTATGCAATACCCTATAATCGCGCTTTGATCGACGCACCCCGGAGCCTCTATGCGAATTAGCCAGGAAGCACTGACCTTTGATGACGTATTACTGGTGCCTGCCAGATCTACGGTGATGCCTAACGATGCAATTCTCAAGACCAGATTGACACGAGGTATCGAGCTTAACATTCCACTCATTTCAGCCGCGATGGATACCGTGACCGAATCAGGTCTTGCGATTGCCATCGCGCAAGAAGGCGGTCTTGGCATCGTACACAAGAACCTGTCGATTGCCGATCAGGCAAAACAGGTCGCCAGGGTGAAAAAGTATGAAAGCGGGGTAATCAAGGACCCGATTACCATCAGTGCGGATACTTCGGTACGCGATGTGATCGAATTGACGCAAAGCAAGAAGATATCCGGCCTCCCGGTGATTGGCGCCGCGGGACTTGTAGGACTCGTGACCAAGCGAGATTTACGCTTCGAAACCAATCTGGATCAGCCTGTGTCTTCGATTATGACCGATCGTGATCGCCTGGTTACGGTGAGCGAAGGCGCCGAGAAGGAAGAGGTAATCGAATTACTCCACCGTCACCGAATCGAACGCCTGCTGGTGGTCGATGGCAGTGGTGAGTTAAAGGGCATGATAACGGTCAAGGATATTACCAAGTCGAGCGTATACCCGCTCGCCTGCAAAGACGAACAGGACAGGCTGCGCGTGGGTGCTGCCGTGGGGACCAGTGCAGACACGGGAGAACGCGTTGAAGCCCTGATTGAAGCCGAGGTGGATGTAATCGTAGTAGATACGGCACATGGTCATTCTGAGGGTGTACTCGAACGCGTGGCCTGGATTAAGCATCACTTTCCCCAGATACAGGTGATCGGCGGTAATATCGCCACCGCCGCAGCCGCCAGAGATCTGGTCGAAGCCGGGGTCGATGCGGTCAAGGTTGGAATTGGCCCAGGATCGATTTGTACCACGCGTATAGTTGCTGGTGTCGGGGTTCCGCAAATTTCGGCGATCAGTAATGTTGCCAAAGCATTACACGATACCGATATCCCCCTGATTGCCGATGGCGGTATTCGGTTTTCTGGTGATATAGCGAAGGCATTAGTAGCGGGTGCACACTCGGTCATGATTGGCAGCATGTTTGCCGGAACCGAAGAAGCGCCGGGGGAAGTCGAGTTGTTTCAGGGGCGGTCATACAAGACTTATCGGGGTATGGGGTCTATTGCGGCGATGCAAAAGGGCTCCAGCGATCGTTACTTTCAGGCCGATAGTGCGGATGAAAAACTGGTTCCCGAAGGGGTTGAAGGCAGGGTACCCTTCAAGGGCCCTTTGACCAGTACCGTTCATCAATTGCTCGGAGGCGTGCGCTCGAGTATGGGTTACGTCGGGTGTAAAACCATCGACGAAATGCGAACCCGCCCTGAATTTGTACAGGTCACCAGTGCCGGTATGAGCGAATCGCATGTACACGATGTAACGATTACCAAGGAGGCTCCGAACTACCAGGTGTAGTATGGGCTCCTTTATTAACAATCATTCCTGTCCCAGTATGAACCTGCACGACGATAGAATCCTGATTCTGGATTTTGGATCCCAATATACCCAGCTGATCGCGCGACGGGTACGCGAATCAGGCGTTTATTGCGAGATCTATCCCTGGGATGCGAAGCCGTCACACATCGCCAATTTTGGCGCCAGCGGTATCATTTTTTCGGGCGGTCCCGAGTCAACCCTCGAGGCAAATACACCCCAGGCGCCCCTCGAAGTTTTTGATCTCGAAGTACCGATTCTCGGTATTTGCTACGGTATGCAAACCATCGCCAGGCAGCTCGGTGGCGAAGTAGAAAATGTCGGGAAGAGTGAATTTGGATTTGCCAGTGTCCGTGCCCGGGGGCACACCGAACTGCTACGCGATATCCAGGATAAAGAAAATGCCGAGGGTCATGGACTGCTCGATGTGTGGATGTCACACGGCGATCGGGTCGCGAAATTACCACCGGGTTTCAAGTTGATGGCGAGCACGGAAAGTGCTCCAATCGCTGCCATGGCCAATGAGGAGAAAAGGATTTACGGCCTGCAATTTCATCCGGAAGTCACCCACACCCCCCAGGGTGCCGCTATTTATAAACGCTTTTTACACGAGATTTGTGGTTGCGGGTCAGCCTGGACGCCTTCGAATATCATCGAGTCCACCATTACTGAGATACGCGCTAAAGTAGGCACAGACCAGGTGATCCTCGGCCTGTCGGGTGGAGTCGATTCTTCTGTCGTCGCCGCATTATTGCACGAGGCGATCGGTGATCAACTCACCTGCATTTTTGTCGACAATGGTTTACTGCGTTACCGGGAGGGAGACCAGGTGATGGAACAGTTTTCCAGACACATGGGTGTGCGGGTTGTGCGCATCGATGCCGAGACGCGTTTCCTGCAAAAACTCGAAGGCGAGGTAGACCCCGAAAACAAACGCAAAATTATCGGTAATTTATTTATCGAAATTTTCGAGGAAGAAGCCGTCAGGCTGGGCGAGGTAAAGTGGCTTGCCCAGGGTACGATATACCCTGATGTGATCGAATCCGCTGGCGCCGATACCGGCAAGGCCCACTTGATTAAATCACACCACAATGTCGGTGGATTGCCCGAGGAAATGAAACTCGACCTGGTAGAGCCTCTACGCGAATTATTCAAGGACGAGGTCAGAAGGGTCGGCGTCGAGCTCGGCTTGCCAAAGGAAATGGTTTATCGACACCCGTTTCCGGGGCCGGGTCTGGGGGTACGCATTCTTGGTGAAGTAAAAAAAGAGTTTGCCGATACCTTACGACTGGCCGATCATATTTTTATCGAAGAGCTTCGCCAACAGGATTTGTACGATCGGGTCTCGCAGGCTTTCGTCGTGTTTCTACCGGTCAAATCGGTCGGTGTCACCGGTGACGGTCGTCGATACAACTATGTTGTATCACTACGCGCAGTCGAGACCATCGATTTTATGACGGCACGCTGGGCACATTTGCCTTACGAGTTTCTCGATCATGTATCGCGCCGAATCATGAATGAAATCGAAGGTATTGCCCGAGTTGTATACGATATATCGGGTAAGCCACCCGGCACCATCGAGTGGGAGTGAAACACCTGACTGACGACGAATACTGGATGCGACAGGCCTTGAAACAGGCGCAATTAGCAGCCGATATCGATGAGGTGCCAGTCGGAGCGGTACTGTTGGACAAATCGGGTGAGTGCCTGGCGAGCGGGCACAACCAGCCGATCACCAGGGTAGATCCTACCGCCCATGCCGAAATTGTTGTATTGCGTGAAGCGGCAAAGTACCTGAACAATTATCGTCTGCCCGACACCACGCTCTATGTTACGCTGGAACCCTGTACCATGTGTATCGGAGCCCTGGTACACGCGAGGGTTGCGCGCATCGTTTATGGTGCGACCGAGCCGAAAACAGGGGCAATCGTAAGCGTGCAAAGACTGTTTGAAACGGGTGAGTTCAACCATTATCCAAAAATTGTAGGTGGTGTACTCGAAGCCGAAAGCCAAACACTGCTCGGTCGATTTTTCCAGCAAAAAAGACAGGCGAAAAAGAGCGATAGATAGTCCGATTGAAATTTCTCGGTAGAACGATACTTTACTACAAACTCGGTGCGAGTGGAGTCGGTTCACCGACAGACAGGCCGTCAGGAACGGCGTCAAACCGCCTCGTCTTGTTTTCGGATGCGACCAGGAACGCATGATACTTACGAATATTTTCCACGTATTTAACCGGCTCCCAACCCCTTGCATAACCATATTTGGTTTTTTTATACCATTTCTTGCGCGCCAGAAGTGGTAGATTTACTTTGACATCGATCCAACGATTCGGGTCACCCCCTCTCTCCCGGGTGATTATCCGCGCATCCTCGACATGACCAAAACCAACGTTGTAGGCGGCGAGGGCAAACCAGGTACGGTCGGGTTCGGTAATTTCCTCGGGTATACGACTGACTACACGGGCGAAATACAAGGCGCCACCACGAATACTTTGTTCTGGATCGAGTCGGTTAGTAATTTTCATTTGCTTCGCCGTGGCCTGGGTCAGCATCATCAGGCCGCGTACCCCGGTGGGTGATTTCGCCCGGGCATTCCACAATGATTCCTGGTACCCAATCGCGGCTAGCAGACGCCAGTCTATACCAACCAGGTCCGATTTTTCCCGAAAAAGGGTTTCGTATTTGGGCAGGCGCTCCCGAATATGTTGGGTCAAGGTCTGAATATCAGAATAACTGAACCGGTCGACGATGCTTTTGTGCCGGTGAATGAGTTGCTCGAGTCGCCCATCCTGCTCGATTAGATTAAAAAAACTGTTGATTGCGGAAGCGAGGCTGTCGTCGTCCGCATAATTGTACGCCCAGCGTAATTGTCTGGGTTGACCCAGTTTGAAGGCGACGCGCAACTCGGGGAAAAAACGTCGTTGTAGCGCAATTTCATGCGAATCCGCGAGGGCAAAATCAACTTCGCCAGCGGCGACCTGTTCGATCAACTCTTCGGAGGCTATATCGTCGGCTTCCTTCCACACCAGGTCCGGGTAATCCTGTTGTAGATCACGCAATAGTTTAGCCTGAGCCGTGCCGCCGATGGCCTTTAAAGTGCCATTGTATAAATCGGGGATCTCTCTCGGCCTTTCTACATTGCCCTTGCGGTAAAGGATCTGGTTTTCCACCTCGTAGTAGCGGGGGCCATAGATCACAGCAGGGCTATATTCAGATTCGTTTTTCGTTAAACCGGCTGCGACGATGTCACCTGTGCCGAATAGCAGTTCGGGGTATAAATCGCGAAAACGCGGAACCGTGATAAATTGAACCTCGACCCCGATGTACTCGCTAAACAATTTTGCCAGATGATATTCGAAGCCATCAGACCCGTCGGCACCCTGGTAATAGGTCGAAGCACTATTAAGAGTCAGGACCTTCAGGTGACCACGTTGCTGAATTTTTTCGAGCGTGTTTAGATTTTTATCTGTGGTACCAGGCTTGATGATCAAAGTCGCCAGTATCAGCAATGCCACGAAAGGGCCGGATGTCCTACGGAAGGTGCTGATATCCGGAAGGGTTATTTTCATCGCTCTTCACCCTGGCAAACTACAGCTTGCGCGTGAAAATCCATTCCAGGTCGGTCGAAACCGAAGGGTCATAGGTATAACCTTCACGGTCAAATTGCCTGATTTCGTCAATTTGGCTTATTTCGTTGTCGATAATATATCGGGCCATCAACCCCCGGGCTTTCTTGGCAAAAAACCCGATGATCTGGTATTTGCCACCGCGGTAATCTTTGAATACTGGTGTGATGATCTGGCCCTTGATCGACCTGGGATTAACCGATTTGAAATATTCTCTTGAGGCAAGGTTGATCAGCATATCGGTACCGGTTGCCTTCATCTCCTTATTCAATGCCCGGGCGATACGGGTATCCCAGAACTGGTAAAGGTTATGACCCCGATCGGTGTCGAGACGAGTACCCATTTCCAGACGGTAAGGCTGCATTAAATCGAGTGGTCGTAAAACACCGTAAAGACCCGAAAGCATACGCAAATGATCCTGCGCAAACCTGATATTTTTCTGGTTCATGGTTGCGGCATTGAGACCGATGTAAACCTCGCCTTTGAACGCAAATAAGGCCTGTTTTGCATTCTCAGGCTTAAATGGTGTCTTCCATTGGTGAAATCGCTCGACGTTGAGTTCGGCGATACTACTGCTCACACCCATTAATTTCGCCAGGCTCGGACCGCTGAACTCGCGCAATCGCTTCACCAACTGTCGTGACTGGTGTAAGTGTGCTGGTTGGGTATATTCCGCCGTTAAAGCAGGGGTTTCATAGTCCAGGGTCTTGGCAGGGGATATAACAGTTAACATCGATCGCACGCTATATAAAGAAGCCATCTTAACAAAAATATGAAGCTATACTCTGTAAATCCTTTCAATTGAATCGATTGAAAATTTATATCGAATCACCCGCCGGGATTAAAGATTGATAGCCAATCGTGTATCATGTAGTCTTCGCGCCGAACTGAATCACCCAGAATCGAATCAGGAGAGGTGTCCGAGTGGCTGACTAATTTGTCAGGAACAAATTAGGACATCCGCAGGATGGCCCCGAAGGGGTGACAAGCAATTGCTCCTGCATTGCTTGCATACATCACATCCGTGTGAATACAGGGCAGGATGCCCGGAACAACGAGCACGCATAAGTGCGACCTGTACAATTTTACGGTGTTGAAGCAGGTGAAATATGTTGAATCAGGAGAGGTGTCCGAGTGGCTGAAGGAGCACGCCTGGAAAGTGTGTATACGGCAACGTATCGAGGGTTCGAATCCCTCTCTCTCCGCCAGAAACAAGTTACTGATTTGACTCGGAATAGGACAAATCAGTAGCTTTTTCCCCAAACTCAAGGGCTGTCTCTTGGGTTTTTCGTAAATGTACTCCTTTTCACACCGAAAACCTCAAAAACACGTGAAATAGCAGTTTTGATACGCCGCTTGTTGGCCTTGCTGGAAACTATATCCTGTGTTCCCACTCCCAGAACTGTTTGCTCACAACTTGGCGCATTTTCTTAAACCCTCGTTGCACGTTAAGAGTATTAGCTCGGGAGTCATATCTATATATATGACGAAATAGGCCTTCGAGTTCAGCCACTTCTTCATCTCGAATATTGTCCCAGACTTCGTAAATGGAGCAATGTGTCCATAGGCCAGCTTTTTTACTTTTATGCTTTTTCTAGCGGCCCTTTATTCCACCACCGCTTCCAGAACTGGCCATTCCTACATAAACGACATCATATTTTTTAATTCGTGGTCGGAAGTTGTAAAGAACATATATTCCACGTAGTCCGCGTGGAACATCCAAAACTGCATCTGCTGTGATGTACTCGACGCATCTTTTAACTAAACGAAGTGGGCTCTGTTCCATATATGTTTCCTTTCACTTCTAACATTAAACATTACTAGCTGAACGTTAATGCGAGGAATAGCTATATTAACGTAATTATTTAAAAGGCGTTAAAAAATGAAAATGTTATGTGGATTTTTCTGAAAGCATCGCA
>CAZJEJ010000107.1:0-8152 GCA_964544945.1 uncultured Gammaproteobacteria bacterium
TCCCCAAGGGGATTCGAACCCCTGTTACCGCCGTGAAAGGGCGGTGTCCTAGGCCGACTAGACGATGGGGACACTGTAGTACCTGTGAAAACTGGTGGAGCCAGGCGGGTTCGAACCGCCGACCTCAACACTGCCAGTGTTGCGCTCTCCCAACTGAGCTATGGCCCCCGAGAGAGCGCGTACTTTAATCAAGCGGGTAATTACTGTCAAGGGCAAAACAAAAAATTAATAACCCCATTATTTAAGTAAATTATCCAGCCAAAAAAACATGTCAGGTGCGTAAGAATTTTAACCGAATGCCAGTATTAAAAAATAATTCCTGGTTCGGTCTATCTGGAAGAATCTTCGAAAAAATCTGCTTACTGGTAAATCTGTTGCAAATAAATATTGACCGGGTTACCAGAAAAAATACCGAAGGTTGCCATCGCATTGGGGTCGGTATCGAACTGCCCGGTGCTATTCCAGTCGTATCTTAACCACTTATCTATCGAGAGGCTCAGCTCGGGAGAGACATTGATATCCCCGTCGATCCCAGCGCCTGGCGCGGTTAAGCTCACGCCCAAATCGCCCGCAATGGCAGTCGGATTGGTTATCGTTACTGTTGACGACCCGGGCACGCTCAGGTTATCGGTAATCAGCAGATCACTCGTCGCAACGGTGGTACAAACGTCATCGCTATTGATCGTGTACACACCAGGCGATACCAGGTATTCGACAACCATTGGCATCCTCAGGTCGATCAATTCAGAGCCGTGGACATTACTCATGCGGGCTCGACCGAAGCGTAATTGATTGCCAATCAGATCGAATGCCCGGGTAAAAGCCGTAATCACCTCGCCATCGCTAACCTGGGTTAATACCGGGTCCAGGTCGCCGGTAAAAGGAGCGACCTCGCTATTCGACTCCTTGCTGTAATTGAGCACGACTGAATCTGGTCCATACCTGATGGTGTCAGCCCCAAAAGTATAATCGACCGTTCCATTGTTATTGGGTGTAAATAGGAATGCGGCAGGCGTATAGCTCACGTTCAATAAAGCCGTATCGCTACCTGTCACGCTGGTATCGGTCGGCAGGTCGAGCGTGATGCTCGAAGCATTCAATTTTACATACCCGTCACGGTAGTTTTGCGTTACGGTGGGTGTCGCCAGCGCATTCATCGCGCTTACCGTGAAGGCAGGTGGTGTCGAGTAGCTAAAATCCTCGCCGATATAAGTATAGACCCCACAGGTATTTTCGAGGACGCCATTATCGGTCACCAATACCTGGAAAAATGAGGGGATAAACCGTCCGACGATAATATTGTCCCCCAGGATATCGGCCGCGGTATCGCCGAGAAAATCAAGCGCCTGAGACTGCAGGGTAAAACTACCGACCTCGGTATACTGTAAGTCGTTTATCGACACCTGGCCCAGGCTGAACTCAGCACTCAGTATGCCACCATTGTTGAGGGTACCGGGAGCACCCGTGGCGGGTTCGAAACCAGCGGCCGAGACCAACAGGTTCGTATCCCAGGCATAGCTCGGAGCTATCGAATTGTCAGCAAATACGCGGCCAGCATCCAGAGCGCCGTTATTATCGGTATCGTCGACCGTATCCCATAACACCGCAGCCACCGTAGCAGAAAAATTCAAACCGGCTGTTGTGAAGATAGCCCCGCCTGGGGTGTTGGCGCCTGGGTTTACCGTCGCTCCAGCGACGATACTGGTTACCGCGAGGCCGAACGGTTCTACCGTCAACAGGCTGGATGTACCGGTGATTGTAGAACTTGAGTGATTATTGCTAATGTCCGAAATCGCCAGTGTATATTGGCCGACATCGGTGGTATCGAGATCAAAACTTGCCTGACCCGGCGTTAACGAAAAATTGAACGTCAATCCAGCTGTAGCCGGTCCGTCAGGAATGCTAACAGTGCTTATCGAAGGGTCGGTAGCTGTAGTCAGAACCCCTGATCGATCAATATTCGCTAACAGGCTCTGGTTTGGCGCATTATAGTTAGCATCGATACCACAACTTCCACTGCCTGCGGTGTCGTCGGTCCACATCGCAATCGTCATCGCCTGCGGTCGTCCGGCAATCTGGATCGGGTCTTCGGTGATGATGAATACATTTTGACTGTAGGTTATCGGCACACTGGTTGTCGATACGCCAGCAACCGCATCGGCCACCGTAATGGTCAGAGATTCAGCATGGGTGTTGGATAAATTCAGTATAATCTGGGAAGCATCGGCGTCAAGAAAGGTATAACTCACCGCGCCATTATCGTCATTGTCCGGACTCGGACTTAATGTACCATTGGCGCTATTGATACTCCAGTTGCCATGACTGGTCGACACCGTAATGTCGATTTGACTGGTGTAGTTTGCAACCGGATTGTTCGAACTGTCTGCGGCAATAATTGTAATTGTGTTTGGCAAGCAGGTACTTGCATTGACCGATGCCGGGCTGATATTAAAATGATCGATCGCCGGTGGCGTCGGGCTGTTGCAGACGGTTACAAACCCGTTTTTACCGGCATAGTATGCTGTTCCGGAACTTGAGACCCACACATCCTTTAAGTCTTTTGATCCCGGTTGACTCGCCGACCAGCTTCCTGAGCTATTGTCTAATATCAATCCTTTTTTTCCGACGCCGTATACGACATTCCCGTTCCCGGATATTCCTTCGAGTTTATCTTCCGCGGAAGTCGAAAAGAGTTTGGAACAGCTGTTAGTCCCTTCGTTATACAAAAAAACCGCCGCTTCTTTAGGATTGGTTCCTTTATCTTTACCCGCGATATAAATATTTCCTGTACCGTCTCCCCAGATATCCCTGGCATCCATATCGAAGGCGCTACTACAGGCATTAATTTTACCCCAGGGCCCACCGGTTCTGGTGTATCGATAAAGATCGCCGTCTTTCTCTACAGCGTAGAAGCTGCTTGTATTACCCCAGGCATCTTCGAGATCTTTGCCACTATCAACATTGGCCTGGCCACCTCCAGACATGTCTTGCCAACTCGAGCCATTCCATAAATACAACGCATTATTTTTTCCAGTCACCCATACTTCGGTACTTGATATCGCCCATACACCTTTTAAATTTTTACCGGTCGGCGCCGGTAATGTACTCCATGCCGAACCATCGTATTGCACAACCTTTCCATTCTTTCCGACTGCATAGGCCAAATTCGAACTGACCACCTCAATATCACTTAAATCCTCATTAGAAACAAAAGCACTCTTCGTCCAGGTAGAACCGTCGAAATGATAAATGCTGCCCTTTTTACCGACAGCGATAACATTGTTGTCGCTGCTACCCGAGATACCCCTAAACTCTTCGCCATTGGTGGCAATTTGGGTTGTTGTGCAGATGGCGCCCGGTCCGCCACCGCCTCCACCTCCCCCGGTGCATTTGGGATGTGTGGGGGTGCAGGTGCCATCGACGGTAGAAGTTCCTTCAATAACCAGATTGCCTGCGGCAGTCACATCTCCAACGATAGTGTTTCCGTCATCCTCGATAAGAACATCATCACCAGTAGAGGTAATATTGCCGATAATACTCGATGCTTTATGGATTTTTATTTTACCGGTCGCGGTCAAATTGATTTCAACCACGCCTGTACCGTCTATGTGGATTTTCCCGGTGACAAAAACATTGAATACGAAACCACCATTACTGGCGCTAGCGCCCTGTTTGACTCTAAACTCTGGATCGATATTTAAAGTCACGTCGCTGGTTAATACCACCGTATCGTTTTTATCTAACTGTACCTTGGCGGTACAGGTATAGGCGGGGCCGGCACCTGAGCAACTTGAAAAAGCACCTGTACCAATATCGGCAGGAAGGCTGTAGCTGGCTGCAAATGAGTCCAGGCTGGCTATCCCGAGAATCGCCAGCAAAAAGAATCGTAGAAAATTGATCATGGAAAAACTTCCCCGGCACTGGCGAAAAGTTTCATACCTGTATAATTTCGGTTTACCTGCATATTTATACTCGACTGAATTGTAGATCCGCTGATTCTTAAATGGCCTCTTGTAAAGAAGTTTTTTTGCGTTAAATATTCACCAGTCAGGTCTTTAACATATTACATCATTGAAGCTAGTATAAATCGATGGTTAATCTAGTGAATCAGCCTAACATTCGGACCAATGGTTAAATCCAGGCGATAATATCGTTTGTCGGCATTTAGCTGGCAAACCAGATTCTGTCACGGTATAAAATATTTTTATTGCATGACCGTTGCAATAACTGCCGCTAATTTTTAATATGGTCTCTATGCAGGCTGGCTAATAACAATTTTCAGGGGGTAATATGCCAACAGTTAAAGTAAGTCATATCAACGCGCTCGAAGCCCGGGATTTGATTCAAAAAGAACCGAATGTGGCATTTATCGACGTGCGCTCGGATATGGAGTACCTGTTTATAGGGCATCCCGCCGGTGCGGTCAATATTCCCTGGATTACAGAACCGGACTGGGAAGTGAACCCGAATTTCGTCCGAGAAGTCAGAAAACTGGTGCTCGGCGGCATTATCGACTCACCCGAGCATCATTCGGTGCCAGTCGTACTTATTTGCCGTAGTGGAAATAGATCGGACGAGGCGGGAAAATTGCTGGTCGAGAACGGTTTCAAGCGAGTCTATAACATCAAGCAGGGTTTCGAGGGTGAGCTGGACGAAAAACATCAACGTAGCACGCTTGGTGGCTGGCGCTACGATAAATTACCCTGGGAACAATGCTAGAACGGAGACTCTAAATACTACTGGTTTAAGAGTAATTCATCCCAGATGCCGCCAATAGACCGGGGAATAGGTTTATTCGCGTTTAGCGCTTCGGGTAATAGCGCTATACTTTTACTGGCTTCGCGTCGATTTTTATACTCGCCAAAAATAACACTATACACAACCAGGCCTGTTATTCTGGTTTGAAAAATTCTGACCTGGGATACGTTGACACCCTGTTGGATCAGTTTATCCAGATAGTCGTAATACGTATTATCAGCAAAACCATCAAAGCCTATCGACATGATTTGTATAGTCGCCTGATTTTTATCTCTATTTTTAATCCAGGTTAGTGAATTATTCAATTCCTCTTGAAAACGGCTTAACGCCTGATTGCTATCATCGGTCGGCTCGGTTTCTCTCTCTCCATTATTTACCGAGATGAGTTCTGCCTCATTTGCGTTATCATCCTGGCGAATGATCACGATTTCCTGTGAATTTTCAAGGGCAGATTCAACCGGCCGCTCCGGCACTACTAAATCGAATTCGGGTATTACGGGTTCCCTGGCGTTCTCAGATATCGATCGGTCGACAATCGATTGTTTTGGCACGGACTCGTCCTGTAGAACCGCTGGCAGTTTCTGTTCCGTTTCCGGGGTTTCAATGATGTCACTGTTACTAACCTCCAATGGAGGCACAGTTTGCTGATCAGATAAGATGTACAATAAGCTGACTAGCAACAGTATTAATGAAAGGATGCCAGCCAGGATTAGTGGCTTTTTAAATGTTGCTGCCTTGTCGTCGATTTTTATCGCAGTATCGACACCCCCACTTGATACGATCTCGATCAACTTACCGACCAGCCCCCTGGATTGCTTCAATTGTTTCTGTATATCGCCTGGAATTGAAAGTCGGCCCGGGGATTCTTTTGAGAACAGGTAAAACGAAACAAAGGCTTCTATATCGTCCCATCCAAACGACTTCAGCTCGAAGCTTTTCACGCTGACCTGGTACTGCTTCGCCAACTGTCGAACCTCGTCAAAATGACTCGAATCGGCAGCTATGATTAAATTTAATTTTTTATCCAGCCCGTCGATAGCCCAGCTTTGAAATATCTGATGCCGAGTCTTGTTGGACGCCGATTCAAAATGATCGGCAATAATAATGTCATGATCGGATGCATTTTGTATCACCCGCTGAATCTTGCCAGCCATTTCATTCGAGTTCCCGACGGCCGATTCATTCCTTTCTTCTTTCCGGTCGATCTCTGTGTTGAAATCGATACGATGTATGCTATTCCCGCTGAAATGCCGACTCGCCAACTCGTCCAGCACACGACTTTTACCGACTGATGCATCGCCATAGAGCAAATAAACAGACGAGGATTGACTGGTTTCGCGCGCAAAATCTTCCATCAAATTGGCAGTCTGCCTGGTGAGGAAGAATGCTTTGTTGGCTACTGGGTCGTCAGGCATTGGTAGCAAGAACTTCGGGTGTTATTTTTTATCCGCGCTATTGTAGCGCAAGACTCGACTGGCGTGTTGCTCCATCTAAAGCCGAGCCTAAATACTGGCGGCTTCTATATCGACTGTACATTAGTATGGTAGCCGGTTTAAGGTAAAAACAGGAAAACCCGTAGCGAACCCGACTGTCGAACCCGGTAAGACGTACAGGGTTCGAATCAAAATGATATGATTGAAATCGAGCCAGGAAACCTTTGATCGAGCCATGGTCGACTCACACTATCAATTTGACGATTTATTGATTATCCATCGTATCATTCTGAAATCGGTGCAAACCGCCCTGATACCCTATTTCACCCAGTCGACCGCAGATTACAAGAGCGATGGCTCGATAGTCACCGAAGCTGATCTGGCGATGCAGAAATCCTTAACCACTGCTTTGAAAATTCGCTATCCAAAAGTTTTAATGCTCGGCGAAGAACTATCAGAAAAACAGCAGCTTGAAGTCATGAAATCGAAGAAAGATTACTGGTGTCTCGACCCCCTCGATGGCACCAATAACTATCATCATACGCTGCCAATATTTTCTGTCTCGCTGGCGCTGATCAGCGCTGGCGAAATCGTACTGGCCATTGTCTACGACCCGATGCGTAAAGAGTTCTTTTCCGCGCTCAAGGGTCAGGGATTTTGGATCAATGGCCAGAAAATAAACCCGCCGGTTCAACCAGAATTGATGAACCAGTCAATTGCCTTCGTTGATTTTAAAAGGCTGAATATGGATATCAAGTTGCAGTTGATCGAACGAGCGCCGTATAAATCCCAACGTAATCTCGGTAGTTGCGCGCTGGAATGGGCCTGGCTCGCTGCTGGCCGATCACAGCTACTATTGCACGGTAGCGAGAAATTCTGGGATTACGCCGCTGGCTGCCTGCTGTCAACCGAGGCGGGTGGTCAAAACGAAACAATCGATAGGGAACCCGTTTTCAATCAATCGCTCACTCCTCGATCTATCATAGCAGCCAGTAATCCTTCGTTATTTCAATATTGGGCCGAGTGGATACGCCAATCCTGACCTGTTGGTATCGCATTCTACGCAGTGCGACCCATTGGTCCCGCCTGCTGCCCACTCTCACGCTCGCGGGCGCACTATTTTTCCCAGGCCTGTCGATCGCCAGCGACTCGTTTCGTATCCTGAGCCAAAATATGTATCGCCTGTTTGACGATATTGACGATGGAAAAGGCGAAAAAGTATCTTCAGGGAAAAAATTTCGACAACGCGTTGATGCTATGACGGCTAAGATTACAGGACAATTCGGATTCCCAGATATTATTGCATTACAGGAAGTCGAGAATCTTAATGTCCTCGACCGAATATCAGGAAAAGTATACGCAAAGACGGGGGTAAGATACGATCCGGTCATCCGAGAGGGTAATGATATATCTGGAATGAATATAGGTTATTTGATTCATCCTGGAATTCGAATAGACGAGACCAGGCAGTTATTCAAGCACACCCTGCTGCCTGGCGATCAAACACCGTTGTTTTCACGCCCGCCGCTTTACCTGCGAGCCTGCGTCGATTCATCCTGCCTTTCCCTGCTTAATCTCCATTTGCGCTCGATGCGTGGTCTGCGTTCGGGGGACCGAAGCAAACGAGTAAATCTGAAACGACTCGCCCAGGCTACCGCGATAGCCCGCTGGGTAAACGATTTTCAACGCTCCAGGCCAGGGGAATCACTAATGGTACTAGGTGACTTCAACGCACTAACACCCAGCGACCGATTCGTCGATGTGACAGGCACTATTCGAGGGAGCCCCGATAATTCAGAAACATCAGTAACTGCAAAAGACTGGATCGACGAAGACTTGATAGATTTGACCAGAAACATTCCGCAACGGCGACGTTATTCGTACATTTATCAAAAGAAAAAACAGATTCTTGATTACATGTTGGTCAATACACGGCTTAGACCACAACTACGCAACATCGC
>CAZJEJ010000108.1:0-1187 GCA_964544945.1 uncultured Gammaproteobacteria bacterium
CAGCTTTATATCGTCTTCAGCCGACACCCATGTCCCAGTCAGGCTGAGCGAACTGTTGGCAACGAATTGAATATCGCCACCAGAGATAATGCCAGCGCTTTGGGCAGTAGAAATCGTATCCTGGGTTCGTGTCGTGGTAGAGGTTACGCCCGCAAAGCCAGAGACCGATGGACCCGATACAAAACTGTCGACCGCATCGATCGATTGCAACACATTGGACGCATCACTGATATTGTTATCGCCCTGGCCAATATTTTCGACCGAAGATTTTGTTGACCCGTAATTATGGGTCAGCCCGGCACTTACTCCTGTACGGGTTGTTGTCTCTTCATAATTATAGGTTTCGAGGGTATGGTCGACTTCGACTTCGATATCGCCTCCAGCTCTCAAATATATTTCGTTCCCAGCCACCAATTCACCCGAGCGCTGCAATATGCTACCACTCGCTCGTATGTCAATTTGATTGCCCGCACTCACTACACTGCCATGAACAGCATCACGAGAGTAATCGTCAATAATCGATTTGGTTTCGAGGCCAGCAAAGGCATCGACACTGTTGCTACTAGTTTTGATTTCTATGCCAACGCGGGTAATAGTATCTTCCTGCTTTTCTATATAGTAATCACGCGCAGCCAGAATATTGATATCATTGGCAGATAAGGCCAGATTACCACCTGCTTTCAGTTCAGAACCAATAATTTCTAAATTCCCCCGGGTTTGGAGATCAATATTTTTCCGGGCGTTTAATACCGACCCCAAATAATTCTGCTCTATTTCCCAGTTTTTATTATGTATTTCCTCGGCGAGACTTAAAAAATTATCGTCTATAGAAAAATCTAAACCACGCTTATACCGATGCTCGAAGGTTGCAAGGGTTTCCTTGTCACCCAGAATATTGATGTTTGTCGTGCGAGCCACTGCATCCTCAACACCAAAACCAGATTCGACGACAATATCCTCGGCATTCAAACGACCTGCTACAACATTGATGTCACCCGCCGATAGCAAAACGGTATCACCACCGGTATTTATTTCGGCATGACCCAGTCGTTGTCTTTCCTCCTTGCTGACACTACCACTCGCATTCACTCCAAAAGCACCACGCTTATGTTGTTCCCTGCGATGGTACTCGTATTCGATACCGGACAATATGTTGAGGTTTTCGGCCGAATATAGTATTGCATCAC
>CAZJEJ010000108.1:1287-6406 GCA_964544945.1 uncultured Gammaproteobacteria bacterium
TTTCCTGCCAGCTTATGGCGTCTTGTTTAATATCGCGCTTTGCCAGCAGGCTGATATCACCACCGGCAAAATAGCGCCCGGCTGTATCGATAATATCGCGTTCGGCTATGAGGAAGATATCGCCACCGGCATCGAGTTTACCGGTATCTAGAATGTGCCGACGTCCACTGGTCACCGTTAGAGATCGAGTTTTAAATTTACCGGGCGTCTTATTGTTATTTTTAAAGTCTTTCGTTTTTCGCTGTAACCGAGTGTTAGCGATATCGCGCGCGGCAATGGTGATATTGCCGCCGGCCTCTAAATTACTTTGATTGATAAAATCGCCTTCTGTGCTGGCAAATATATCTCCACCTGCAAAAATACCTGCCGTTTCCGAAGAGGCTACTATGTCCGCTGCGGTTAATTTAATCTGGTCTCTTGCCCGCAGGTTAATATCGCCAGCGGCCTTCAACCGCCCGTCAAAAAGTAATTTGCTACCCGCCTCTAACACGGTCTGGCCACCGCTGACCAAAGAGGTATCACGGCTAAAATTAGCTCTTTCGTGCGCAAGTATTATCAGTGAGTCCTCGGTATTGATTTCGGCTGTAGCGCTACGACCATTGATGTCAACACCACGAAATTCTATCTTCTGGGCTTCGAGGTACACTTGCCCCTGGCTGATAATTTGACCCCCTTCCTGCACGTAATCACCGCTCAAACTAAGTACCAGCTCGGGTGATTCGATACGGGCACTCAGATACTGGACCTGACCATCGGCATCGACGTACCAGTTACGCTCTGTGGTTGTTTGCGACAGGTCGATGGTTTCGATGATCAATCGATTGCCACCCACCAGGCTCGCGCTATTGGTGACACGCTCACTGCGTAACAATAGTTCGTTGTAGGCGATGATTTGGCTAAAGAGCTGTTGCGCCTGTAACTGGTTACTATTCAGCCCTGATTGCGGCATGATTACTTTTGGTGAGTACACCCGCTGGTTATTGGTGAGTATCTGTTGATCGAACACGATCACCGGTGCTTCGAGTTGTTGGTGTTGCTGACTCGTCGGCGTCTCGCCAAATGCGAGACCGCTTTGCGCCATAAAGGCCAGAGTATTGTTGTATAGCGTACCGAGCTGTAACAGGTTACTGCGATCCTCGGTGACAAATGGCAGGCCGCCGGAATTTCGAATGGTATACGCCACCAACTCGGCAAGATAAACGTCATCACCGGCGATCGGCACCCCGGCCAAATTTACACCAGCGCCAGCCAAAAACGCGTCGGTTAATCTGGAAAGATCCGAGTCTATCAGCGAATTAGCACCATCGACCTGGATCGTTTGATAGTAAGGTCCAGAGCCTGGGCCAGTAGAAAACCAGGTGAGTTGACCGACGACCTCGATCAGGTTTTGACTATCGAGTGTTTGACCAGCGAGTGAATCGACCACAAACCCGCTGTTACTATTAACCTGGGTCGGCGCATCGATTTGCACATCGGTTGCTTCGATAATACCGGTGTTGGTGAATTGACCGCTAAGATTGATATCGATGTTGTCGTGCGCGGCGATAATACCAAACTGGCCGGTATCATTCTGGTTGGTGAGAGAATCACCGACAATCGATAGATTGCTTCCCGCCACGATCAAGCCGCCACTGTTAACCACCTGTTGTACATCGAGCAATATCTGACTACCGCTAATACTGCCACTCGCGGCGTTGTTGAGGGTTTGCGCGTGAAATTCGACAGCACCCAAAATATTAGTATCAACGGTCAACTCGGCAATCGCCTGCTGATTGGTACTTTCGATACTATCGGATAAATCCTGTGCGCTGAGCTGCTCGCCATTCAGAATTGCCGCAATGTGCGCGTCGATCAGGCTTTGCGGGTCGATTATCAGCGAAGAATCGGGCTGTTGATTTTGCGACAGGTTGGTTGAACTGATAATGCCGCTATTGTTGACCTCGCTGGTAAACATCCCGGCCTGGCTATGCTTAACCTGAATTACGCCTTCGAGCGAAGTGATCACACCGCTATTGTTTAGCAGGTCATCGACATGTAACTCGAGTGAAGAATTACTCTGGATCAAGCCATTATTATCGAGTTGCTTGACGAAAAAGGTTCGATCTTTAAATTCGGTTATCGTCAGGCTGGCATTATTGGTCAACCCGAACGTATCGACCACCCATTCGCCACCGATATCGAACCATCCGACACCATCGTGGATATAGGTACCATCACCGAATATGCCGAGATCACCACCTGAGATCACGCCACCATCGAGGATCAACAGGTAATCGGCGGCCGAACTTAACTCGATATCCTGCGCCGCCTGTAGCAAACCAGAGGCATTAATATCGCCGTTTTGCGCATTAATCACCAGACGACCGCCGCTGGTGATGGCCGCACCAGCATTGAGTACGCCACCACCACCTATATCCCAGGTAATATCGCCTGCGGCAGTGCTGTCGTCACTGGCGACTATATCGGATCTGGCACCGTTGGTGCTTATCGTGATATCGCCGTTGGCACTTGCGCTTTTATATCGAATGTCACCCTCGGCGGTGATTTCGATATTGCCACTGGTCGATAGGAGGTCGTTATCGAGTGTGACTCCCACACCATGTTCGGTCGCCTGTATAAATATCTGCCCGGCATTCATCGCCCCGGCCACGCTCGCGTCAATCGCCACACTGACAGCGCCATCGTTTGACTGCGTAATGTTTAGCACCCGGTCTTCGGGCGCGACATTATTTTTAATGTCAAGCGTGCCGGTACCAGCCAGCAGCCGCAGTTGCCTGGCTGCATTGATAACGCCCTGTATCTGTGCGCTGCGCGTGAACAGGCTGGTGACATCGACACGACTGGCATCGAGCCCGCCGGGCCCGATAACGATACTAGCCGAGCTATTGCTATCGACCGTAATAGTCAGCGGTGTATTACCGTTATCCACCGCCGCAGCCCCTGTGGTGAACACCACTTCGGAAAGCGAAGTGCCGCTATCGCCGGGCGCTGTCGGGGTGCGGATGAATCCACAGCCATTACAGCTAATTCCATTGGGATTCGACAGGATATAACTGGCATCGTCACCGAATATTTCGGTCATGCCATCGATATCGCTGGTATTGGTTGTGACGACTTCGTTTAGAATAATACGCGCGCTTTTTTTGTCGAAATTAGCATTGGCGCCGAGATCTCCCGCCAGATTTGAGGTGCCATCGACCAGCGAGTTATTGATCACTACGCCAGCATTACTGACATCGAAGTCATTGAACTGGTTTTTCGAAACCCCGCTCGAAGTGGGCCGGGCTATGTCGACTACCGGCACGGCGTTGATGGTGTTGACCTGCGTTTCTGCAGTATCGGCTGGCAATATTTCTGCCCCGGCATATCCCGAGTAAAAAGCAACGACAGCCGCCAGAAATGCATTGATTGTCTGGGTCTTTAGAGGGGTTATTTGGAATCTTGCAGGGTGTATCGACAGCCAGCCCTGGGCTAGCGTTTTACTGCGGGATGATCGCAATAGTAAATCGAAAAATGCCATTTAGTCCCTGGTTCCCTGAGTATTGCACCATCAGGTGTCAATACTCTTTTTGTATTCTTATTGTCTTCCAAAGCCCTTGAATTACCACAAACTAGCACGGATCGAGCGCCATTTTTGCAATAATTTACAGGCTGGAAAATCTAGGTTACCACATTTTCAAGTCGAGGCTGAAGAAAACTACGTTACTTTCTTCAGCGACAAAAGCAGGCGCCGATAGGGGAATACCCAGGGTTAACGACCAGGATAGCTGCTGTTGCCTGCCAGGCCGGGTCGCCTGCTGCACGCTCAGCGAGAGCCCAGCAAGCGCGGCATTAGCGCGACCGGAATTGGCAATATTACCATTCCTGGCTTCTACATAACCCAAATCCAGCCCGACAGCGGCAGTTATATTCTTAAGCAAAGGGTAAGTGCTGGAAGGCTTCCAGCTGATATCGTTGTTAAAATACAGGCCCGTATCGCCCGCGACCGGACTGTCGCGAAATCCGCGCACGCTACTCAGGTCGCCGATCGAAATTTGCTCGGAACCGAACAACGGATCGCTGCTCAACTGCCCCGACCAGGAACCCTGGTAGGACCAGGCTTCACCCCAGGGTTTGATCGGCAGACTGAACGATATATCCCAATCGAGCTTTTCAAACTGCGCCCTGGGAATCATATTACTACTGTCTGGTCCATCTTCAAGCGCATCCAGGATGCCAAGCCCGCGTGAATAATTGAGTAGAAACGACCATACAGAACCAGATTTTCGAACGACATGATTGATACCGATATCGAATATTGTCAGCTTGCGCGAACTGCTATCGAGTCGTACGTCTTCGAGGAAGGAGTTGGTTTCCTTTGCGGTTAAAGTGAAGGCGACAGTTGTCTTGCTGTTCTGGTCGCGGTGGGCAATGCGCGAGGCTTTCAGACTATCACTATCCGAAACACCAGAGGTCATAAAGGCAACCGAGGTGCTATCGACGGTCGAGATATATTCCGATTGATCGCTGATCAGGCTATAGGTCCAGTAACCATAGGGGATTGAAACCGCGAAGCTATGACTTCGACTATTTTGATCATCCGCCTTCCCGCCAACCGTGTCGGTAGTGCTCAGGTACCAGTTATCGTTAAGCGATAACAGGTTATCCAGGTTGACGTTGAGCCTGGCGCGCTCACGACCTGTCGATTTAGAACCCTGATTATCGAGGCCAAAATAAAATCGGTGACGGTTATTCGGGATATTTTGAATCAGTATTTTCGAGTAACCCGGCTTGTCCTTCACCGGTTCGATATTCATCGTCGCTCGATTCGAGACGAGGCGGTTCATTTGATCGAGGCCCTGCTCGATATCGCGGATATGAATAACCTGGTCTTGCATATCGGGAAAGGCAGTTGCTATTTGGCGCTTTTCTGCTGGATCACTCTGATTGAGCTCGATACTATGCAACTTACCCTCCAGGATACGGAATTTAAGCACGCCGCTTTTTATATTCTGCTTCGGCTGCAAGTAGGCTCGCGACATTATCCAGCCTTTTTCGATATAAAAGCGGTCGATATCGGTGCGCAACGCGTCGATGTCGTTTAGATTCAGACACCGGTCCAGGTAGGATTGCTTCAGCA
>CAZJEJ010000108.1:6506-8141 GCA_964544945.1 uncultured Gammaproteobacteria bacterium
TCACATGCTCCCCTTTTATTGTTGATTTAGTGCAGTATGTTTGACATTGATCTTAACATTGTCTAGCTTAGTATTACTATCACTCGCCACGGCAGGCCTTCAGGGATGAATTTTGTAAAAGGTTATTTCTTCATTTTTCTCACCACCTTGCTGTTCCAGCCCGCACTCGCGGGTAGTGGCTTTTATTACGGATTTGATGCCCTGTCCCACTCGCTGGATACCAGCACCGAAGTACGATTAACCTTCACTCCCCCACCGCCGATACCTGGCGTACAAAGCGATGAAAGATCGCAATCATTTTTCGATGTCGGATTTCATCTCGGTTATCTATTCAAACATCGGCGTACCCAGAATTATTTTTTGGCACCCGAATTTTTTATTACCTCGCTCGACTCAAGCGACACTATTTACGGCACCAATTTCAAATTTGGTGTCGATACCGAAAGCGTGCGCTTGTTTGCAACCCTGGGTGTAGTCCGAATCGATGCATTCAAACAAAACAAATTACAGCTCGGCCTGGGTGCTGAATTCGGGATTAACGATTACCAGGCGATTAGTGTCGAATGGCTACGTGTTGATACGATCGAAGAAGATGCAACTGCAGACAGTATTTTTGGTACACAAATCCTGACGACGAATACGCACACCGAGCGGGACATCGGGGTAATTAAAATTTCTTTCAGAATCTATTTGCTCGAATAAGGAAACAGACTATGTCAGCCACACGACCAATCACATGGATAATTATCGCCCTTTTACTGCTCAATGCCATTGGCATGATGATTATATTGCAAGAGCTTAGAGAACCGAACAAAACCACGAGCACTGCGATAGTAATAAAATCTCCAGATGAAACCGGATTAGTCGACCGGATCAAAGCCGACGTCGAAACAGTCATCGAAGCACCGGTTCAAGCAGGTGTCGAAATTGAACCGGAGACTACAGAACCGACGATGCTGGAAAATCCGCCCGATCCGGTAGCGACAGAGATTGTCATCGCCCGGGTGAATGGTACCGATATTGGGCAGACACTTTTAATCACCTATTTGAACCAAATTGCTCTTCCAGAACACATGGCTCAATGGAGTACGCTAGATGATGTTCCACAAAATATACTGGCCCAAAGTATCAATAATGCCGCACTGGATACTCTGTTAGTGCAGCTCGCGGTACAGTCGAAACTCGATCGAAACCCGGCGACTCTGGCAAATATCGAACAAAGTAACCGGAATATCCTGAAGGCTGCATTCCTTAACCGGCTCGCACCCGAACTGATCGATAACCGGGAAATAGCAACTCGCTACGAAACACTCGCCGCCTCTTTAGCTGGAAAGCGGGAATACCGCGCAAGGCACATATTATTGGCAAACGAAAAAGAAGCCAAAATTATCGACAAGGCTCTCGAAGAAAAAAAGAAATCATTCGATGAACTGGCCAAACTATTTTCGCTCGACGAAGCGAACAGTCATCGCGGGGGTGACCTGGGGTATGTGCTTGAAGGCCAGCTCAATTCTGCGTTTGAAACCGCGATCGAGGCATTAGAACCTGGCCAGATATCGAAACCCTTCAAGACCGAACTGGGCTGGCACATTGCCATAGTAGATGATCGGCGCGAGGCCAATCCAATGTCGCTGA
>CAZJEJ010000109.1:0-8075 GCA_964544945.1 uncultured Gammaproteobacteria bacterium
TTGGTTAGAGCACCACCTTGACATGGTGGGGGTCGGTGGTTCGAATCCACTCGCGACTACCAATTATGGTTGTCGTGAGGGTTGATGAGAACCACTGGTTCGACAAAATCGTCAGGAACGATTTTGAACGTCCTTAAGGACGGCCCGAAGGGTGGAGGGCAGGATGCCCGGAATAATCCACTCGCGACTACCAATATTATTTATCATGTGGCCCCTGGTATCGGTCACCACTGGAGACCAAAATGCCTCAAATCACGCTCCCCGACGGGTCACGACGCCAATTCGACCAGGCTGTATCTGTTCTTGAAATTGCCAACGATATCGGCCCTGGGCTGGCTAAAGCAACCCTGGCAGGTAAAGTTGATGGCACGCTGGTCGATGCTGCTTATGTCATTGAACACGATGCTAAGGTAGCGATTGTAACCAGTCGAGACGACGAGGCGCTCGAGTTGCTTCGACACGATGCAGCCCATGTGATGGCACAGGCGGTGCAGGAACTCTATCCCGGCACCCAGGTAACCATTGGCCCGGCTATAGAAGATGGATTCTATTATGATTTTTTCCGCGAAGAGCCATTTACGCCTGATGATTTAGAAAAGATCGAACACCGTATGCATGAAATCGTAAAGCGCGATTTACCAATCGTGCGTGAAGTCCTGAATCGAGAGGCGGCGAAGAAAGCATTTGCCGACCAGGGCGAAACTTACAAGGTCGAAATCATTGACGAGATAATTCCTGAAGGAGAGGAAGTCTCTATTTATCATCAGGGTGAATGGTTCGATGTCTGCCGGGGGCCGCATCTACCCTCTACTGGAAAACTGGGTAACGGTTTCAAGCTGATGAAGTTAGCTGGTGCGTACTGGCGTGGCGATTCCAGCAATGAAATGCTGCAAAGAATCTATGGTACCGCCTGGGCCAACAAAAAGGATTTGAAGCAGTACTTGCATCGCATCGCAGAAGCAGAAAAACGCGATCATCGAAAACTGGGCAAGACCCTGGATCTGTTCCATACCCAGGAAGAAGCCCCAGGAATGATATTTTGGCATGATCGTGGGTGGCAACTTAATTTGACCATTCAGGACTATATGCGCGGGCAACTACGAGAACACGGTTATCGTGAGATTCACACGCCACAAATAGTAGATCGGAGTCTCTGGGAAAAGTCGGGCCACTGGGATAAATATCAGGATATGATGTTTACCACCGGCTCTGAAAATCGCGAATACGCGGTAAAGCCGATGAATTGCCCCTGCCATGTGCTGGTCTACAACCAGGGTTTAAAAAGTTATCGTGATTTGCCATTGCGGTTGGCAGAATTTGGCTCCTGCCATCGCAATGAACCATCGGGTACCTTGCATGGATTGATGCGAGTACGAAACTTCGTACAGGACGATGCCCATATATTCTGTACCGAAGACCAGATTCAGGCCGAAGTTTCCTCGTTTATCGATTTAGTATATAAAATCTATAAAGACTTCGGATTTGAGGAAGTAATTCTCGCACTCTCCACCCGGCCCGAGCAACGCGTCGGCGAGGATGCGTTATGGGATAAAGCGGAGGATGCCCTCAAACAATCACTGGACAATAAGAAACTCGACTGGGTACTGCAACCTGGGGATGGTGCATTTTATGGCCCAAAGATAGATTTTTCACTAAAAGACTGCCTCGGTCGCGTATGGCAATGTGGCACCATGCAGGTCGATTTTTCGATGCCGGGTCGTCTCGGTGCGCAATATATTGCGGACGATGGAACTAAGCAGATTCCGGTCATGTTACACCGTGCCATTCTGGGTTCGATCGAGCGTTTTATCGGGATACTGATCGAACAATATGAAGGTAAGTTTCCGGTCTGGTTAGCGCCAGTTCAGGCGGTGGTGATGAATATTACCGATAAACAGGCCCACTATGTCGATAAAATTGAAAAAATACTTAAAAATCAGGGAATCAGGGTGATTTCTGACTTGAGAAACGAAAAGATCGGCTTTAAAATTCGCGAGCACACACTAAAGCGAATTCCCTACTTATTAGTGGTCGGTGACCGCGAGGTAGAAGAGGAGACTATTGCTGTTCGAAGCCTGGGTGGTAATGATCTGGGCGTAATGCAAATCGGCCAGTTTATCGCTCTTGTGAATGAGTAATCCGGCCTATAAGCTGGAATTAAGGCAAGGCTGGTTAATATCGGTCTTTAGCATTACAGGGAGTTCAGCCCTGAGCAATGGCTGACACCGAAAATGTACATGTGAGAGCAGAAAATATAGTTTTCTGCTTCCATCCTCTGGAAATTCAAGGATGAATAATTCAGGGGTTTTTTTATGTTACCTATATTGATGAGGAGACTATCTTATCGCAGATAATAAACAGAGCCGTCTAAACGATGAAATTACAGCCCCGGAAGTAAGGCTGGTCGCAGAAGATGGTGAGCAAAAAGGTATCGTGCCGCTGATCGAGGCTAAAAAAATGGCCGAGGAAACAAAGCTTGACCTTGTGGAATTAGTACCCGACGCCATACCGCCAGTTTGTCGATTAATGGATTATGGAAAATTCAAATTTCAGCAAAAAAAGAAGTTGCACGATCAGCGCAAGAAGCAGCGACAGATTCATATCAAGGAAATTAAATTCAGGCCGGGAACCGAAGAAGGCGACTACCAGGTTAAGCTGAGAAAATTGACCGAGTTTATCGAGATAGGTGATCGCTGCAAGGTAACCGTTCGATTCAGGGGGCGGGAGATGGCCCATATGGAACTTGGTACTGCGCTGCTCAAGAGGGTGGAAGAAGATATGCAGGAATTCGCGACGGTGGATCAGTATCCACAATCCGAAGGGCGCCAGATGACGATGTTACTGGTACCCAAAAAACGTTAAGGCGATCTAAATTAAGATTGCTCTAACCTAGACCCAAAGGCGCGTCTCCGGCGTCCAGGGTAAATGAACTTAACTAAACTGGAGTTATACAATGCCAAAAATGAAGACCAATAGTGGCGCCGCCAAGCGTTTTAAACGAAACGCATCAGGTGGTTTCAAACGCGGGCAATCGCATTTGCGTCACATCCTTACCAAAAAGAGCAGCAAGCGAAAACGTCATCTCGGCGAAATGCTTGAAATTCACCCGCACGACCATCGTATGGTGCGTCGTTTGTTACCTTATTCGTAGGGAGTAGAATAATGCCAAGAGTGAAAAGAGGCGTTGTCGCGCATGCACGTCACAAGAAAATCCTGGACAAAGCCAAAGGCTACAGAGGCGCACGTAGCAAGGTATTTCGCGTCGCCAAACAGGCGGTTACCAAGGCTGGACAATATGCTTATCGCGATCGTCGTCAACGCAAGCGTCAGTTTAGAGCGCTGTGGATAGCCCGCATTAACGCAGGTGCCAGAGAAAACGGAATGTCCTATAGCGTGTTTATGAATGGGCTTAAAAAAGCGGCGATCGAAATTGATCGAAAAGTTTTATCGGACATAGCAATTTTCGATAAACAGGCGTTTACCACACTGGTCGAAAAAGCCAGGGCTGGCCTGGAAGCGGCCTGAAGGCCAAATCTGTAGATTCGACAAGGATGAGCCATCCTTGTCGATTACCCAATGAAGAAACGTGCCCCAACCACTAGATAGCCTGCTCGACAAAGCGACACAGGCAATTGGTCTATCGCAGGATATGACCTCGCTTGAAGCCGTTCGTGTCGCGTACCTGGGCAAGAAAGGTGAAGTGACCTCGAGACTCAAGAGTCTGGGGCAAATCCCACTAGCTGAGAGGCCAGCAGCGGGGCAGGCTATCAATCAAATAAAGCTGAGCATTCTGGAATTGCTGGAGCAGCGCAAATCGACTATTAGCGATCAGCTTATCGCCGATAAACTGGTTTCAGATACGGTCGACGTCACATTGCCTGGCAGACGAAGTCAATCCGGTGGTTTACACCCGGTAACCCTGACGATGAACCGTATACAGAAAATGTTCGGTAAGCTGGGGTTCGATGTCGCCGAGGGTCCAGAAGTCGAGGATGATTTCCATAATTTCGAAGCGCTCAATATCCCTGCGCATCATCCCGCACGAGCGATGCACGATACATTTTACTTCGCCGACAACAGGCTGTTGAGAACCCATACTTCACCGGTTCAAATTCGAGTACTGGAAAGCGAGCAACCGCCGGTGAGGATTATTGCCCCCGGACGAGTCTACCGCTGTGATTCGGACCTGACCCATACCCCGATGTTTCATCAGGTCGAAGGGTTAATGATCGATGAGCAAGTCTCATTTTCGGGTTTGAAAGGAACGCTAGAGGAATTTTTAAAACTGTTCTTTGAGCAGGACGATTTAAAAACTCGCTTTAGACCTTCGTATTTTCCATTTACCGAACCTTCGATGGAAGTTGATATCAGTTGCGTAATGTGCGCTGGAAGCGGGTGTCGGGTATGCAGCCATACTGGCTGGATTGAGATTATTGGCTGTGGCATGGTACACCCCGAGGTATTCAAACATGCCGGTGTAGATAGTGAAATTTATACCGGCTACGCATTTGGTTTGGGTGTAGAACGGCTCGCAATGCTGCGCTATGGTGTAAACGATTTGCGCCTGTTTTTCGAGAATGACTTGCGCTTTTTACAGCAATTTTCCTGATTTTATGAAACTGAGCGAAAACTGGTTACGTGAGTGGGCTAATCCGGCAATTGGAACCGATTTGCTTATCGAGCAATTAACCATGGCCGGTCTTGAAGTCGAATCGGTCGAAGCTGCTGGTGCCGATTTCCATAAGATCGTTGTAGCCGAAGTGTTATCGGTAGAACCTCATCCTGGTGCGGACAAGCTCAGGCTTTGCCGGGTAAACGGCGGTGGCGATACACTACAGGTGATTTGTGGTGCCAGTAATGTCCGCAAAGGAATGAAAGCGGTGCTTGCCCAGGTCGGCGCAAGGCTGCCCGACATGAAAGTAAAAAAAGCGAAAATTCGTGGGGTGGAGTCGCAGGGCATGTTGTGTTCGGCGAGCGAATTGCATTTAGCCGAGTCCTCCGATGGCATCCTGGAACTTCCAGCAGAAGCGCCGACAGGTACCAGTATCAGTGAATATCTGGAACTGATTGATAATATTATTGAGATCGATCTCACCCCTAACCGTGGCGATTGCCTGAGCCTGGCTGGTGTCGCTCGCGAAGTTTCGGCAATTTACAATCTTGAGCAGAGCAATCATCCCTGTAAGGAGATCGCTGCAACGATCAAAGACCAGTTTCCTGTCGAGTTACTGGCTCCTGAAGCTTGTCCTCGTTACGTAGGACGGATTATTAAGGGTATCAATGCCGGCGCGTTGACCCCGATATGGATGCAGGAAAAATTGAGACGATGTGGCTTACGCCCGATCAGTCCGGTAGTCGATGTCACCAACTTCGTGATGATGGAACTAGGTCAACCGATGCACGGTTTCGATTTAGATCAACTCGAAGGTGGTATCCGGGTTCGTTTCGCAAAAGCTGGAGAAATGTTGACGTTGCTCGACCAGAGTGAAATCGAATGTCGTAGCGATACCTTATTGATAGCCGATCATGCCAAGCCATTGGCGCTCGCCGGAATTATGGGCGGTCTTGGATCGTCGGTGCAGCCTGGCACCAGCAATATATTTCTTGAGTCAGCTTTCTTCAGCCCGATAGCGTTGGCTGGAAAGGCTCGTAGCTATGCCATGCACACAGATTCATCGCACAGGTTCGAACGTGGTGTTGATCCCGAGCTGCAACTTAAGGCGATGCATCGAGCCAGTGAATTACTGCTACAGATTGTAGGCGGTGAGGCTGGCCCGGTCATCGACGTAAGCGATCAGGCACAGATGCCATGTGTAAAACCAGTCCGCTTGCGTTATGCACGAATCGAGCGTCTGCTGGGTATTGATGTTTCCCGGACGAAAGTTATTCAGATGCTAGAAGGTTTGAATATGCGCGTTGAGGCAGATGGGGAAGACTGGACGGTTTTACCACCCAGCTACCGATTTGATATCAATATTGAAGCTGATCTACTCGAAGAAATTGGACGTATGATCGGCTACAACAAAATTCCGGGTACCCGCGAAGCAGCTCATGCATCGATGGATAGTTTTTCGGAAACCCAGGTCGAGCTTACCCGGGTTAAGGAAATACTGGTCGAGCAGGGATTTTATGAGGCCGTGACTTACTCCTTCGTGGCGCCCGAATTACAGGCGATTCTAGACCCAGGGCAATCCGTGCTTGAATTATCTAACCCGATATCGACCGATATGTCGATCATGCGAACGAGCCTGTTACCCGGGTTGGTACAGGCCTTACGCCACAATATTAACCGCCAGCAGTCGCGTATCCGGCTATTTGAAACAGGGTTGTGTTTCATACCGGGTAAGGATGGGCTTCAGCAGAAACTCCATATAGCCGGTATGATTACAGGCGCCAGGGATGACGAGGGCATCCATGCAAAAGCAACCCCTGTCGATTTTTATGATATCAAGGGTATTCTTGAGTCGGTGTTGGGATTGTCTGACCGGATAAACTACCGCTTCGTTAAGACAGGCAATTCCATATTGCACCCGGGGCAAGGGGCTGATCTCTATCATAATGATAAATTAACAGGGTTTTTGGGTGCGCTGCACCCATCGGTTATCTCCGATTTGCAACTCCATCAACCGGTATTTGTATTTGAAAGCGAGCTAACACCGATTCTAGCGGCAAAATTGCCCAAGTTCGGTGAAATGTCGAAATTTCCATCGATTAGACGCGATATTTCCTTAACTGTAGACCCGGATATACCCGTGCAAAAGCTGATCGATTGCATTTATTCGATAAAAAGTAAGATTTTAAAGGAAGTATTTGTATTTGACGTCTATACTGGTAAAGAAGTGAGAAAAAGTCGAAAAAGTGTCGCTTTGGGCTTGATTTTACAGGACTTTTCCCGCACTCTAGTCGATGAGGACGTGGATAAATTAGTAGTTAAAATCCTCGAACAACTAGAAAAACAACATAACGCTTTCCTAAGGGAGATCTAATGTCATTGACCAAGGCAGATATGGCCGAAATGCTATTCGAAGAGCTTGGTCTCAACAAGAGAGAAGCTAAGGAAATTGTGGAGCAGTTTTTTGAAGAGGTAAAAGTAGCCCTGGAATCTGGGCATCAGGTGAAACTATCTGGATTTGGCAATTTTTTAACCCGATCAAAAGCCGAAAGACCAGGTAGAAATCCTAAAACAGGTGAGGAAATTCCGATCTCTGCGCGAAAAGTGGTAACATTTCGTCCCGGACAAAAATTAAAAATTAGAGTAGAGGCATATGCTGGAAGCAGGCAACAATAACGAATTACCAGTTATACCAGGTAAGCGTTACTTCACCATCGGTGAAGTTGCCGAGCTTTGCGATGTTAAACCGCACGTATTGCGTTACTGGGAGCAGGAATTCCCGCAGTTAAAACCCGTCAAACGGCGTGGTAACAGACGTTATTATCAACGGCATGACGTCTTATTGATTCGCCAGATTCGAAGCCTGCTTTACGACGAAGGTTTTACTATCGGTGGTGCGCGCCAAAGACTGGAGGGCGAAGGTAACAAGGACGATATCAGCCAAAGCCAGCAAATAATTAGACAAACGCTGGTAGAGCTGGAAGAATTACTCGCCCTGCTCAAACGTTAGATTCAAACTCCCAATATAGTCAATACAATCGGGGCGTAGCGCAGCCTGGTAGCGTACCTGCATGGGGTGCAGGTGGTCGGAGGTTCAAATCCTCTCGCCCCGACCAATTCACAAAATAAATTCGCCCTCATCAATAATGGGGCCAATTTTATCCTTATGTCTCCGGTAGTATCGGTAGCCTACGTGCCTGCAAGGACATCGATCACGCGATAACTTGAACCTTCAGATTTTTATCAGGAATTTCCTTGCAGAAGTTTGAACTGTAGAGGGCTACCCTCGCACGTCCATGTGCTTCGTGGCACCGGTTCATCCATGAACAATTAATCCTGAAATACCTTAATATTTTTCTACCTCAACTACTAATAGCTTCCAAAGGATTTTGGTAGTCATAATTCAAATCTTCGGCAACTTCCTTGCAGGTAATTTCACCTTTGTGTACGTTCAGTCCGTTGA
>CAZJEJ010000110.1:0-8026 GCA_964544945.1 uncultured Gammaproteobacteria bacterium
GCGATCCCGGTACCAAAATCGATATAGCGCTTTCCCTCGACATCCCAGATTTCAGACCCCCGGGCGTGTTCGACGAAAACCGATGCTATCTGTCCCTGGGCACGCGCGACTGCTTCATCCTTGCGAGCTTGCCATTCGCTATTAGTCAGCGTGTCCGTTTCAGAAATCTTTAACTGTGCTTTGCTCATTGGTCGATTCCTCCCATACACATGTATTTAATTTCCAGGTAGTCGTCGAGGCCGTATTTTGAACCCTCGCGCCCCTGGCCGGACTCTTTCACGCCCCCAAAAGGCGCCATTTCATTCGAGATAATGCCTTCGTTGATGCCGACGATGCCGTATTCAAGGGCTTCGGCCACGCGCCAGATACGCCCGATATCGCGGGAGTAAAAATAGCAGGCGAGGCCAAATTCGGTATCGTTGGCCATGCGGATCGCTTCTTCCTCGGTCTTAAACTTGAACAACGGGGCGATTGGGCCAAAAATTTCCTCACGGAATACTCGCATATCGTCGGTGACATTGGTCAGTATCGTGGGCTCGACGAAATTTTTACCCAGATTCGAGCCTTTACCACCCACGACTACGGTGGCTCCCTTGCTTACCGCGTCGTCCACAAATGAAAGCACATCTTTGGCCGCTTGCTCGGTGATCAGCGGGCCGACGCTTACTCCTTCTTTCGTGCCATCGCCCATTTTGAGTTTGCCGACTGCTTCTGTGAGCTTTTCGGTGAAGGCATCGTAGCAACCTTCCTGTACCAGGATTCGATTGGCGCAGACGCATGTCTGGCCGGCGTTACGATACTTGCTGATCATCGCGCCCGCCACCGCCGAGTCGAGGTTCGCATCGTCGAACACGATAAACGGCGCGTTGCCACCGAGTTCCATCGACGTGCGTTTAACGGTCTGGGCGCATTCGGCTATAAGCTGTTTACCCACCGGAGTAGAGCCGGTAAAGGTTAATTTTCTGACAGTGGGGTTCGAAGTCATTTCGGCGCCTATCGCGGCGGTCTCACCGGTAAGCATGTTGATTACGCCCGCCGGTATCCCGGCGCGTTCCGCCAGTTCAACAAAGGCATAAGCCGAAAGAGGCGTGGCGTTGGCCGGTTTGCAAACGACGGTGCAGCCCGCTGCCAGGGCCGGAGCAATCTTGCGCGTCAGCATGGCGTTGGGGAAATTCCATGGGGTAATGCAGGCGACTACGCCAACGGGCTGTTTGATGCAGACGATCCGTTTATCGTTGGAAGGTTGCGGAATCGTGTCGCCATAGATGCGCTTGCCCTCTTCAGAAAACCACTCGATATAACTGGCTCCATAAGCGATTTCTCCACGCGCTTCGGCCAGGGGCTTACCCTGCTCAAGGGTCATGATCATCGCCAGGTCTTCCTGCGCTTCCATCATCAGGTTGAACCATTTGCGCAGGTATGCGCAGCGTTCCTTGGCCGTTTTTCCTCGCCATGCGGGCAACGCGGCATCGGCGGCTTCGATCGCACGGCGGGTTTCAGCGGTACTACATTTAGCGACTTCAGCGATAACCTCGCCAGTGGCCGGGTTGGTAACCGCCAGTGTTTCGCCCTGGTCTGCATTGACCCACTGTCCGTTAATGTAGGCCTGGGTCTTGACCAGGACTTTATCGGAAATCTGTATACTCATAGCCTAATATCCAGTAAGAAGAGGTGTCGAACCAATAAGAATAACCACTAATTATACTGGCAGCACTCGATAAAAATTGATACTCTCTGTGAGATTTTCTCACAATGAGTCAATCATGCTAGACCGTAGAACCCTGCCCCTTTCGGCCTTACGCGCATTCGAAAGCGCCGGTCGCCATCTACACCTCGGTCGGGCTGGACACGAACTTGGCGTGACCCACGGCGCGGTGAGCCATCAGGTACGCGCCCTGGAACAGAAACTGGGGATAAAGTTATTTACCCGCGCAAACAATCGACTGCAACTGACGAGCGCCGGTGAGCACCTGCTCAAATCAGTGCGCGAAGGTTTTGATCGCATCGCCGACGGTGCGTTACACCTGAATCCCGACAGCGTAGCCGGGGAATTGATCCTCGGGTGTACCCATACTGCGGGTTCGAGCTGGGCGGTCAAACACATCATGCAGTTTCAGGCCAATTATCCACAGATGGAAATCCAGGTGGTAGAGATACAACCACAACAAAGAGAGATTCCGAGTGAAATCGATGTCGCGATCTGCTACGGCAAGCCCGGAATAGGTGATCGCAGACTGGAAAATTTAATCGCGCCATCGGTATTTCCTGTGTGTAGCCCAAGCCTGCTTTTTGGCAAGCCGCCGATTGATAATCCGGCACAACTGGCGCGTCTGCCGCTACTCTACGATAACCTCAATAGCTGGCCTCGCTGGTTTAGCGCGATGGAAGTCGAAGATCCGGGTGAAATCCACCAAACCCATTTATTCAGCACCGCTTTGTCGCTCACCGCAGCGCGTAATGGTTTTGGTGTGGCGCTTTGCAATCCACTCGAAGTCCAGGATGATTTGCGTAATGGGCAGCTGGTCAAAGTGCTCGATGCCGCGATCCCCGAGTCGCAACAATATTACCTGCTTTGTAATAACTCTGCCGGGCAGTCTGTGCGCGCGCAACTGTTCGAAGAATGGATCAAGAATGTGATGAAGAACCTGCCGGGTTAATTTTGTAATAGACTAAAACTCGATCTTAAGCGCCTTACCCTGTTCGACTGCCGCTCGTACTACAGCGGAAGCCGCGGCAAGATCCTGTAACCCAACACCGGTGCCGTCGAATAGTGTAACCTCGTCGTTTGAGCTACGCCCTGCATGCTTGCCATTGATGACGTCGCCGATCGGTGTGATCTCGTCTTCGCGAGTCAAACCGGCAGCAATCGCATGCTGCGCTTCGCCGATACTGATCGATTGCGCTAGCTCATCGGTAAATAGCGATGCGGCGGCGACGAGTTCAGGATCCACTTCCTGCTTGCCCTTCGTATCGGTGCCCATGCAGGCGATATGGGTGCCGGGCTTGATCCAGTCTTTCATTAGCAGGGCTTCGTGCGCCGAGGTAATGGTCACGATCACATCGGCTTGCGAACAAAGCGCTTTGCGCTCGACCGATTCGAATGGCAGACCGATTTCTTTGGCTACGCTGGCGAGCCCGGATAATTTATCCGCATGAAGATTCCAGGCAACGACCTTTTCAAACTGGCGTTGCTCGGCTGCGGCGCGAAGCTGAAAACTCGCCTGGTGCCCGGCGCCGACCATGCCAAGCACTTTAGAATCACTACGCGCCAGGTGCGCGATGGAGACCGCGCTGGCGGCAGCGGTACGAACCGCGGTCAAGTAATTGCCACCAACCAGGGCCTGTAATTTTCCGCTATCAGGGTCGAACAGGAATACCGTGGACTGGTGATTGGTCAGGCCCTTTGCCATGTTGTTTGGCCAGTAACCACCCGATTTTAAGCCGAGAGTCAGGCTGGAGCGGTCGAACCCTGATTTGAAGCCGTACAGTGCATCCTGATAACCGATTGCCTCGCGTATCACCGGAAAATTACAGGCTTTGCCACTGGCCATCGATGCGAATACGGATTCAACCGCGCCAAACGCATCGTCGCGGCTAAATACGTTTTGACAAACTTCCTCGGATACGATGATCATGATAGTACTGTCCTCTAAAATGCCATTCCGCGTGCAGTAATCGGCCACAGGCATTCGACCTTGCCACCGCGTATACCGACATACCAGTCGTAAACATTACAGGTCGGATCGCAGTGCCCCGGTATCAGTTTTAACCGGTCATTCAATTTGAGCGTGTTATTGGGGTCGGCAATTACCCCGTGTTCGTCGGCGCATTTGATGTACTCGATATCATCGCGTCCGTAGATAACGGGCAGGCCGGAATCGACGCTTTGTGCTTTGAGTCCGGCGTCGCAGATAGCCTTGTCGGCTTTGGTCTTGGACATCACCGAGGTTAGGATAAAAAGACTATTATCGAATTCAGAAATCAAGCCGCCGCTTTGGTCTTTAACACGCTGGTAGTCCGCATCCATGAATATATAAGACCCACACTGCATTTCATTATAGATGCCAGACGAGCCCTCGAAGTAGTAACTCCCGGTACCGGCGCCACCGACGATATCGCATTCGAGACCTTCGGCCTTAAGCATGTCGATGGTATCGCTCACCTGCTTCACGGCGACATCGATTTTAGCTTTGCGTTCGCTAAAATCGTGGATGTGTTGGGCGGCGCCCTGGTAAGCCTGGAGGCCGGAAAAAACCAGCCCGGTGCTGCCAGCAATTTTTTTCGCAATGGCCACTACCGGGTCACCCCATTCGACACCGCAGCGACCGGCGCCACAATCGATCTCGACCAGGCATTCGATGGTGACATTATGGTTCGTTGCTGCGGCCGATAAATCATCGACGTTGCCGAGGTCATCGACGCAGACCAGTACGCGCGCCTTTTTAGCCAATCGTGCCAGACGGTCGATTTTCTTCGGGTCGACTACCTGGTTCGATACCAGCACGTCCTTGATGCCGCCGTCGACAAGCGCTTCGGCCTCGGCGACCTTTTGGCAGCATACGCCGCAGGCGTCGCCATGCTCGATCTGGTACTGGGCGATATCAGCCGACTTGTGCGTCTTCGCGTGAGCCCTGTGACGTACCCCGGTCTCCGCAATGAAGTCACGCATGATCGTCACGTTTTTTTCAAAAGCATCCAGATCGACGATGAGTGAAGGAGTCGATACTTCATCGATAGACATGCCGACTTCGGCGGGTATATTTAATCCCACCACCGGGGGCCGAGATTGATTGATTGCGTTCATGAGTTCTCTCTCTATTAATTTAGGGGGATGCCGCTAACTACCCATCCAGGGTAATTTCTTAAGATCCACGTTGCCGCCGGTGAGAATGACCCCCACGCGTTTTCCGGTAAATAGTTCCCTGTTCTTGATGATCGTCGCCAGGGGTACGCTTGAACTTGGCTCGATGACAATTTTCATGCGTTGCCAGGTGAGATACATGGCGTCGATGATCTCTTCTTCGCTGGCGAGCAATATATCGCTCAGGCAGGTCGAGACAAAATGCCAGGTACGCGGACGCAGGCTGACTTTAAGCCCGTCTGCAACGGTCTGCGGTGCATCGTCCTCGATAATTTTCCCGGCTTTGAGAGAGCGATAAGCGTCGTCGGCATTCTTTGGTTCGGCGGCGTAAATTCTGGTATCGGGTGAAACCCTGGACATCGTCAGGCAAGTTCCAGAAATCATGCCGCCGCCACCGATTGGCGCGACGACCGCGTCCAGAGGACCTACCTCTTCGTGCAATTCGAGCGAACAGGTGGCTTGCCCGGCTATCACGCGGTGATCGTTGTACGGGTGCACAAAGTCCGCGCCGGTGCGTGCTACCGTTTCTTCCAGCATTGCCTCGCGTGCAGCAGTCGAGGGTTCGCACTCGAACACTTCGCCGCCATAACCGCGAACAGCCGCTTTTTTGGCTTCCGGAGCGGTACGCGGCATGACGACCGATGCCTTGATTCCACGCCTGCCTGCGGCGTAGCTCAGCGATAGTGCGTGGTTACCGGAGGAGTGAGTTGCGACCCCCTTGCTGGCCTGCTTTTCGCTTAAACCAAAAACAGCATTGGATGCTCCCCGTGCCTTGAACACCCCCGCTTTTTGAAAATTTTCGCACTTGAAAAACAGCTCGGCGCCGGTGAGCTGGTTAAAATAGTCAGAAGTCAGTACGGGGGTACGGTGGATATAAGGTGCTATGCGTTCTCGCGCTGACACGACATCGTCGTAAGTGGGGATGTCCATTGATGCGGTAATATCGTTCATAATGCTCTCGGGTGATCCGGGTTTAATCGGCCTTGATGGATTCCCGATAATATTTCTGCGCAGCGGCAACGCCGGAGCCCAGTTTGACCGGGTAGTTAAGATCCTTCATCGCCATTTCGATAGCGGCCACACCCGATAAGGCCGTTACATCGGTCATCAATCCCAGGTGGCCTATTCGAAATGCTTTGCCCGCCATTTCGCCGAGACCTATACCAAACGATACACGGTAGGTATTGTAAGCATGGTTGGTTAGATCATTACTGTCGAACCCGTCGGGCACGTAGATGGCGCTCACCGTATCCGAATAGAGATCTGGTGATTTCGCGCAAAGGCGCATATCCCAGGCAGCTATAGCCCGGCGAATACCCTCGGCGATGCGATAATGTCGTGCGAATACATTATCGAGACCTTCTTCAAATAACATGTCGAGGCTGGCGCGAAGGCCGTGAATGAGCTGGATCGGCGCGGTATAGGGAAAGCTACCCTTTTTGGTGGTGGCAAGCATGTCGTTGAAATCGAAGAAATACCGGGGACATTGGGCTTGTTTGCTTGCCTCGATCGCCTTTTCGCTCGCGGCGACTATCGCCACGCCGGTCGAGAGCATGAAACCTTTTTGGGAGCTGGATACAGCGAGATCCACACCCCATTCGTCCATTCTAAAATCCATACTCGCTAGCGAACTTACGCAATCGACATAAAACATCGCGGGGTGACTACTCGCGTCGATTGCCTTACGCACCTCGACGATATCGCTAAGAACGCCGGTGGCGGTTTCATTGTGGGTGGCGAGTACGGCCTTGATACTGTGTTCAGAGTCTTCGGCGAGGCGGTTCGCGAAGCGGTCGGCCGGAGCGCCTGTACCCCAGTCGCATTCAATGATCTCTACATCCAGCCCATGGCGCTGGCATAGATCGATCCAGCGGTGAGAAAACATGCCATAACGCGCGACCAATACCTTGTCACCAGGTGACAGGGTATTGGTAACCGATGCCTCCCATCCACCGGTGCCGCTGGCGGGGAAAATGAATATTTCGCCAGTCTTCGTTTTAAAAACCTTTTTCAAATCGTCCAGCACTGGCTTTAAGACACCAACGAAGTCAGGTGCACGATGGTCTATAGTCTGGGTATGCATCGCTCGTCGTAAACGATCCGGTATGTTAGTCGGGCCCGGGATAAAGACTGGATTCTGACCGTGCATTTCGGCTCCTTTATTTTAATGAGTGGTCAAATTATAAACCTGCCAATGATATATTCAATTATTTTGATAAATGATTCCAAAATATAGAATTAAATTTAACTTATTGATTAGTAAGCATATTAATTTTCCATTTGCGCAAATAAAATAAATTATAGAAAATCATTTTATTTATTTTTATACTAGATTTACTCAATTTCCATATTCGAGGGAATATTATGGTAAATCAGGTTCCACGAAATCGAGCGCGCGGACGACCCAGGTTACCGCCAGCCGACGGCTCGAACACCACGGTTCAGGCGCTGGATCGCGGGTTAACTCTGCTCCGTAACCTGACCAGGGAAAGTAATGTTTCTTTAACAGAGCTGGCACTGCGTGTGGGAATGCCGCCTTCCACGGCTCACCGGATGCTTACCACGTTGCAGAAACACGGCTTTGCAGAATTCAACGATTCGACCCAGGAATGGGCTATTGGACTCGAAGCTTTCCGTGTAGGAAGCGCCTATCTAAATCGCACCAATCTTGTCGAAGCGGCGCGGGTAACGATGCGTAATCTAACCGAAGAAACAGGTGAGACAGCCAACCTGGCGATAGCAGATAATGGCGACGTGGTATTCCTCAGTCAGGTCGAAACGCACGAACCGATCAGAGCCTTCTTTCATCCCGGAACAAGAGGACACATGCATGCATCGGGTATCGGTAAGGCATTGCTGGCCAATATTCCCCGTTATCAAGTTGAGAAAATTTTACAGGCGAAAGGTTGCCCCGAGTTTACGCACAAGACACTTTCTTCACCCAGTGCCTTGTTTGCCGATCTCGATCAAACCAAGAAGCGGGGATGGTCCTTCGACGACGAAGAACGTTATTTAGGTATGCGCTGCGTAGCGGCCCCGATATTTAACTCCTTTGGCGAAGCAATCGCGGGTATATCAGTATCGGGACCTACGGTACGTTTTCCAGATATTTCGATTGCTGAAATAGGTCCCAGGGTGCGGCGTGCAGCGGATGAAATCACCAGG
>CAZJEJ010000111.1:0-6833 GCA_964544945.1 uncultured Gammaproteobacteria bacterium
TCCTGTAAACGCGATCGTGGGCACCCGAAATTCATTCGCACAAACCGGTCGTCACCGAATTCCCGCCCCGGTGACAGGCCGACTCCCGCTTTTTCAAAGAATAATTTTGCATCGTCGAGTCCAAGCTCGGATACATCGATCCATGCCAGGTAAGTCGCTTCGGTCGGATCGAGCCTGAGACCGCGGATCGAATTGATTTCGCGTACCAGGTAATCACGGTTTCCTTTCAGGTACTCGACCTGCTGCCGGTTCCATTCGTCACCGAACTCATACGCCGCCTGCGTTGCAGTATAACCGAACACATTGACATAAGGCACGATTCCCTGGCCTGCTTTTTTAAACCGTTGGCGCAGGCTGGCATCCGGAACGACCGCGAACGCACAACTCAGACTCGCCGTATTAAAGGTTTTACTCGGCGCCATCAAGGTAATGCTGCGTTGGGCAATTTGTTCATCCAGCATCGCGATCGGGATATGTACTCGGCCCGGCTCCAGGATCAAATCGCAATGGATCTCGTCCGAGCAAACAATCAAATCGTGGGCTATGGCAATTTCCGCCAGGCGGGAAAGTTCGGCCCGCGTATATACAGATCCACCCGGATTTTGCGGGTTGCACAATAATAGTACCCGACTATCGGCTTTGATATTCGCTTCCATCCAGTCCAGGTCCAACACCCGACGACCATCGCTCTTTATCATTGGAATATTCAACGCCTTGCGATCGCTCAATTCGGGTACCGTTTTAAATGGGGCGTATATCACCGATGGTACCAACACCGAATCGCCACTGGACCCGATGCAACGGGTAGCCATGTGCAGTCCACTCATAACACCGGGCAGCCATACCAGCCATTGTGGCTCAACGCTCCACTGGTATAGCCGTCGAATGCGTTCGACAACCAGTTCATCAAGGCTGTCTGGTTTGTTGCTGTAGCCAAATACCTTATGCGACAGGCGCTGTTGCATTGCGCTGGCAATCTCCGGTGCGACCACAAAGTCGGTGTCTGCGACCCACATGGGCAGGATATCGGTACCTCGATACCGATCCCATTTGGCGCTGCTGGTGCCGCCACGTTCGATCTCTGCATCAAAGTTTATCGGTGTGTTCATCGTCGAGTGCGTTTTCGGATAAGCTTGTTGGTAAAAATTCTTCCGCCGATCATATTCGAATTCGCTTCGTTTCTGCAATTAATATAGATATAAATAGCACGAAAAATAATACCTGCTAGTTACCCGGTTGAAGGCTATGTCCCTTGCACTTTGAGGGTCGATATTGTACAAAGAGTCGGCAGACAATATAAATATATCAATATAATCCATCTCGAATGGTCGGCCTGGTAAATAGAAGAAAACTTTCGACCAAATCCCGGCTAGTCTGGATATCTTAAAACAACACGCTTATACGAAGCGCAAGTATGAACCGAGGAGTCAAAATGAAAATAGTAAAATCATTACTAGGTGCCCTACTGATTACCCTGCTTACCCTGGGAACCGCCCAGGCAGGCAGCGTGCTCGATAGCATCATGTCAAAAAAATTGATCAAGGTCGCGACCGATGCCAACTGGCCACCGCAGTCGTTTATCAACGACAAAAATGAAATGGATGGCTTCGATGTCGACGTGGCGCGTGAAATAGCCAAGCGCCTGGGTGTTGAGATAGAGTTCATCACCCCTAGCTGGGATATCATCACCGCGGGTAACTGGAATGGTCGTTGGGATCTGCACGTAGGGTCGATGACACCGACCAAGAAACGCGCCGAAAAGTTGGCATTCCCTGCCGTTTACTACTACACCCCGGCAGCAGTGGCTGTTCACAAGAGCTCCAAAATTTCCAGCGTAGAAGGCTTGAGCGGCAAGAAGGTCGGTACCGGTACCGGCACAACATTTGAACTTTACTTGCAAGGGGATCTTTCTATCGACGCTGCTGGTGCACCGAAATTCGATTATAAGATCAGCAACCCCATTATCAAGTCGTACGAAACCTCGACCATAGCGCTGGATGATTTGCGTTTAGGCGATGGTGTGCGTTTAGATGGCGCGGTCAGCAGTTTGCCTGTTTTTTTGGAAGCAATCGAAAATGGTTACCCGATCAAGGTAGTTGGTGGTCCGATTTTCTATGAACCCCTGTCAGTAACGATCGATCTGGGTGATCAGGAGCTAAACGACAAGCTGAAAGATATAATTTCCTGGATGCGCAAAGACGGCACCCTGACCAAAATTTCTAAGAAATGGTATGGTGTTGATTACGCAACCACCAATTAAGTTCAGTTAACCATAACCACGCGAGTGGGGATAAATTTTGATTCAAGATACGGTTACCGAGGAACAATTACTTAGAAAACCTCGGTTTGTATTGATCATTTTCATCCTCGCTGGTATTGGTTTTATTATCATGGACCCATCGCAAACCGCGATGGGTCAATTTCTTGCCCCGGTAATCGGTGATCCTGCCGAAAGCGGATTTTATGGCCGATTTGTCACCTCGTTTACACTCGCTTTACTGTTTATCCTGAACCTCGGCGCCATCAGCTTGCTGCCAGAATTTCGCTTCCAGGTGATCGTTGTCTGGATCGAGCTGTTACTGCTATTTCTTGCCTTTTTCTACAGCTTTAATCTGGATTTTAAATTTATTCAAAGCAAAATCGGGTTCATGATTACGCAGGGTATTTTTACCACCCTGTATGTGTCGGCAATATCAATCGTAATCGCATCGGCAATAGCGATAGTCGGGGCAGTGGCCAAGTTGTCGTCGAATGGATTTGCATTCGCGATCGCGAGCTTTTATACCTCGTTCTTTCGTGGCCTGCCTTTATTAATGCAGGTTTATCTGATTTATCTCGGTTTTCCACAGCTCGGCTTTGTTATCGATGCAGTACCGGCCGGGATCATTGCGCTATCGCTGTGTTACGGGGCCTACATGACCGAAATATTTCGCGCGGGTATCATGAACATCGACGAGGGCCAATGGGAAGGTTCACGCGCGCTCGGGTTCAAGTTTGGCCTGACCATGCGTAAAATTATTTTGCCCCAGTCAATTCCATTGATCATCCCTCCCACCGGTAACCAGTTCATCGCGATGCTCAAGGACAGTTCGCTGGTTTCGGTCATCGGCGTCTGGGAATTAATGTTCCTCGCCAGGACGCTAGGAAATAAAACCTTTAACCATATGGAAATGCTAATTACCGCAGCCTTGCTGTACTGGATGATGACTATGGTGCTGGAATACATTCAATCCAGAATAGAACGTAAATACCGAAGGGTACAAAAAAGATAATGTCCGAGGAAAACAAAAATCCTGCCTATCCAATCATTCAAATACAGGGAATGAATAAATTTTTTGGCGAGTTTCAGGCACTCTGCGACATTAATCTGGACGTCAATATCGGTGAGCGAATAGTCATATGCGGACCTTCGGGTTCTGGAAAATCGACCCTGATCAGGTGTATCAACCGTCTCGAAGCCCACCAGTCCGGCACGGTCCATGTGGATGGAGTCGAACTGCATCAGCATATGAAAGACATCGACAAGGTACGGTCCCAGGTAGGCATGGTATTCCAGAATTTCAATCTTTTCCCGCACCTTACAGTACTCGAGAATTGTACCGCTGGTCCGATGTGGGTGAACAAAATACCCGAAAAAGAAGCGCACGATATTGCGATGAAATACCTGGAGCGGGTGAATATCCCCGAGCAGGCCGACAAACATCCAGCCCAGTTATCTGGTGGACAACAACAGCGTGTGGCGATCGCGCGAAGCCTGTGCATGAACCCTAAAGTAATGCTGTTCGACGAACCCACCTCGGCGCTAGACCCGGAAATGGTCGCCGAAGTACTCGATACTATGATCGACCTGGCCGAAAGTGGCATGACAATGATCTGTGTCACGCATGAGATGGGTTTCGCGAAACAGGTCGCCGACCGTGTAATTTTTATGGACGAAGGTAAAATAATTGAAGCCAACGAACCGACAGCATTTTTTGAAAACCCCCGGTCGGAGCGTACCAGGAAATTCCTTAGCCAGGTATTGGTACACTAAGGAAACCCTGGTAGAAATCGTCAATCGTGTTTTAAGCTAGTTAACCCTTTCTCTCGGTAGCTACTTTCGATCGATGATTGCGTGGCGAATAGCCAAATACCTTACGGTAACAGGCGGTAAAATAAGACTGGGATTCGAAGCCAGTGGCAATAGATATATCGATCACGCTGCGATTAGTATTCAATAATAACTGTTTCGCGTGCGTCAATCGTAAAGACAGGTAGTACTGACTTGGTGTCAGGCTGCGATACTTACGGAATAATCGCTCAATCTGCCTGAGCGACAGTTTGGATTGCCTGGCGATACTGGGCAGAGGAAGCGGTAGTTCTATATTGGACTCCATCAAATTGATGACATCGATCAGCTTAGGGGCACTCATCGCCAGGTCTATTCGATCAGCCATTTGTTGCGAATCTGTTTCGGTACGGATTCGGTCGTGTTGAAACTGCTGCGAAATCTCCTGCGCCAACACTCGACCATATTGATTTTCGATTAATTTCAGCATCATATCCAGTGCGGCGGTACCACCCGAACAGGTGAATCGCTTTTGATCGATTTCGTAAAGCGTAAATGCCACTTTCAGTTGCGGGTAGATTTCCTTGAATACAGGGATATTTTCCCAGTGGATCGTAAAACGGCATTTGTCGAGTAAGCCCGCTTTCGCCAGAATGAAGCTGCCCGAACTCACACTACCGAGGTTGACACCCTGTTTGTCGAGGTTTTTCAGAATCTTTATGGTACTGGCATCATTGAAATGCTGGGCCGTACTCGGAGCGCAAATCACCAGCGTTTCCAGGTTTCTGGCTTCACACAGCGGCTGGGTCGGAACTATGATCCCACTACTGGCAGATACCGGGTTGGGGTTGGGTGCATAGTATCGCCACTCGTATAACTGCATTTTCGACAACCGATTGGCAACCCGCAGCGCATCCACAACGCAACTGAATGGGATCAACGGGTACCCATCGATCAACAAGATGCCTATTTTTTCAGTCTGAACGGAAATGCCCTGTACCTTAATAATGCTCGGGTTTTCATTCTATCCCATACATGCTTATCGACAACTCTATTTTAAACGCGTTGGTTTAACATATGGCGTAAGCAAACAGTTCAGGGTCGTGCATGGATCAGCCCGAATTTCGTGCGAAAATCATACTTAATCTGTTAAATCTATAATTCGTCCGCAACCATCAGGGATAATCTGAAGCCACCAATGAATAAAATACCAGGACCCACTCGCACACGCCGGGGTCGGGGTGGTCGGAAAGGCCGCCGAGTCGAAAGCAGCGGTACCGCGGCCAGCGCGCCCTATATCACACGCAAAATCCCCTGTTTCGAAATTCTGGATGAAGAAGGCCTGTTACTGATCGAAAATAATGCCGACACAATACTCGAGGAGATTGGCATCGATTTTCGCGACTTCCCAGAGGCACTGAATATTTTAAAAAAAGGCGGTGCCAAAATAGACGGTGAGCGCGTCCGATTTCCACGCGGTATGTGCCGCTCGATCATTCAGACTTCTGCACCGACCGAATATACACAACACGCTCGAAACCCGGCACGAAATGTTCGTATCGGGGGGAAGAACACGGTATTCGTACCCGCTTATGGCAGCCCCTTTGTTTTCGATCTCGATAAAGGTCGGCGTTACGCAACACTCGAAGACTTTCAGAATTTTGTCAAACTCGCTTATATTTCCCCGAGCATGCATTTATCTGGCGGCACCATTTGTGAACCGGTAGACGTGCCGGTAAACAAACGTCACCTGGACATGGTGTATGCACATATCAAATACTCAGACAAGGCTTTCATGGGTTCGGTCACCGCACCGGAACGCGCGCTGGATACAGTCGAAATGATTAAAATTATTGCTGGCGATAATTATATTGATCCGGAAACCGGCCGACCGAGAACCTATGCCACGAGCTTGATCAACGCCAATTCACCGATGACTTTTGACGATACCATGCTCGGTGCAGCCAGGGTGTACGCTGAAAACAATCAGGCCTGCATAGTCACCCCGTTTATCCTCGCCGGCGCGATGTCACCGGTCACAGTCGCCGGAACCGCGGCACAATCTCTCGCCGAAGGCCTCGCGGGCATGACCTTCGTTCAGCTCGTCAACCCCGGCGCACCGATGATCTTTGGCAGTTTCGCCAGTTCGATGTCGATGCAATCCGGCGCACCAACCTTCGGTACGCCCGAGCCCGCACTGGTGCTCTACACCATGGCAGCGCTAGCGCGACGTCTGGGCGTTCCATTTCGCTCGGGTGGTGGTCTGTGCGCCTCCAAATTACCCGATGCGCAAGCAGCATCCGAATCGGCCAATACCCTGTTACCGGCGGTACTCGCGGGGGTCAATTTTGTATTACATACTGCGGGCTGGATGGAAGGCGGACTATCCATGGGTTATGAAAAATTTATCATGGATACCGATCAGGCTGCGATGATGGAAGTCCTGCTCGGTGGCGTCGACCTGTCCGAAAATGGTCAGGCTATGGATGCGATTCGCGAGGTCGGCCCGGGAGTCCATTTTCTTGGATGCAACCACACTCAAAACAACTTCAAGACCGCTTTTTACCGATCTCCGATTACCGACAACAATAGCTTCGAGCAATGGGAGTCGGAAGGCGGCCTGGATCATGCGCAGCGCGCCAACGCTCGCTACAAACAGCTCCTGGACGAATATCAGGCGCCAGATATAGACCCGGCGATCGACGAAGCCCTGCTGGAATACATCAAACAGCGCAAGGATTCGATGCCTGATTCTATGATTTAAGTCATCGTCGAAATATTCTGG
>CAZJEJ010000111.1:6933-8016 GCA_964544945.1 uncultured Gammaproteobacteria bacterium
GGATCTAAATAGTGCGTGCAATAACCCTGATTACCGACTAGTATTTTATTAGTCCTTGACCACCTGTTGGTCAATATCGCCCGTTTGATCGTTTTAACGCCTGTTGCCTGCCTATGAGTGATGAAAACACCGGAGTGAAACCTGATCATTTCGGCTTTTTACTGGTCCACAACTATTCGATGATCGCGTTCACATCGGCCATCGAACCCCTGCGCATGGCTAATCGGGCTGCCCAGAAAATACTTTACACCTGGTCTATTTACACCCTCGACGGAAACCCGGTTACAGCCAGCAATGGAATAGAAATTAATCCTGAGTCCGGCATAGATGCGATGTCAGATGTTTCGATATTGTTCGTCTGTGGCGGGATTGATATTGCGGACAACTGGAATAAGTCTTTCCAGTTCGCGTTGCGAAAAATAGCAAAGCGCCGCATTACACTCGGCGCACTGTGCACCGGCACCTACCTGCTCGCGCGCGCAGGTTTGCTCGATGGATACAAGTGCACGATACACTGGGAAAATATCGCAAGCGTACGCGAAGAGTTTCCTAACACGCAATTTACCGACGATCTGTTTCACTTCGACCGCGATCGGATCACCTGTGCCGGAGGGCAGGTTTCTCTGGACATGATGCTCAAATTGATCGGTGATAAACATGGACCAAAACTCGCAGCGCATATTTCCGAGCAGTTCATGTGCGAGCGTATTCGCGGAACCGACGATCGCCAGCGTGTGCCACTTCAATTACACCTCGGCGCCAACCAGCCGAAATTAACCGAGGCGGTTACGCTGATGGAGGCTAACCTGGAAGAACCGATTGGTCTTAACGAATTATCAAATTACGTGGGTATTTCATGCCGCCAGCTCGAAAGACTTTTCCAGAAACATTTGAACTGCGTTCCAACCCGCTACTACCTGAACCTGCGCTTGAACCGAGCGCGACTGTTGCTATTACAGACCAGCAAGTCCATCGTCGATATCGCACTCGCATGCGGATTTATTTCTGCGCCCCATTTCAGCAAGTGTTACCGCGACATGTACGGCATTCCACCACGCGACGAGCGCCGCAAGTTGCAAAACC
>CAZJEJ010000112.1:0-8005 GCA_964544945.1 uncultured Gammaproteobacteria bacterium
GCGCCCAGATAAGATACAGTTATTAGACTTTCTGACACTTTATTTTCCTACCCTTTGAACATTTGCAGCATGCGCTGCGTGACCGAAAAACCACCCATAATGTTGATACTGGTGATGAATATTGCAATAACTGACAGATACATGATGGTGGTATTATCCGATGATATCTGTGTTAACGCGCCGAGTACGATGATGCTACTGATCGCGTTGGTAACACTCATAAGTGGAGTGTGCAGGGATGCTGAAACATTCCAGATCACCATGTAACCGATGAAACAGGACAGCACAAACACCGTGAAATGCGCCATGAAAGACGGCGGTGCTACGAGCCCGAGGCCAAACAATGCCAGCCCCCCAATCAGCATCGGGAGCACGGCGCTTTGCGCCACTTTGGCGAGCATGGAAGGCGGTTTAACTTCCTTGGCAGGGGCTGGCTCGACACTCGCAGCTGGTTTAATTTCCGCTGATACCGGTATCGGAGGCGGAGGCCAGGTGATTTCACCGCTATGCACCACGGTTGCACCCCGTACCACGACATTTTCCATATCGATGACGATTTCCCCGTCTTTCTCGGGGCACATTTCGTCGATCAAATTGTAAATATTGGTTGCGTACAACTGGCTCGACTGAGCCGCGAGCCGACTCGGAAAATCGGTATAACCGACAATATTAACACCGTGTTTTATTACCACCTCGCCTGGCACTGTCAATTCGCAATTTCCACCCTGTTCGGCGGCAAGATCGACGATCACGCTGCCATCGCGCATACTCTCTACCATTTCACTGGTGATTAATTTCGGCGCTGGTTTGCCAGGGATCAGGGCAGTAGTAATGATTATGTCGACTTCTTTTGCCTGTTCAGCGAACAGAGCCATTTCCGCCTCGATGAATTCCTTGCTCATAACCTTGGCGTATCCACCTTCACCACTACCGTCTTCTTCGAAATCGAGTTCGAGGAATTCCGCATCCATACTTAGAATCTGGTCTTTCACTTCAGGGCGTGTATCGAATGCACGCACGATCGCACCGAGCGACTTGGCCGTGCCGATAGCCGCGAGTCCGGCAACACCGGCACCGATCACCATTACTTTGGCAGGGTTAACCTTACCGGCAGCGGTGATTTGCCCGGAGAAAAACCGACCGAATTGATTAGACGCCTCGATAACCGAGCGATACCCGGCGATATTCGCCATCGAGCTTAGTGCATCGAGTTTTTGAGCGCGCGAGATGCGTGGAATGCTATCCATCGACAGCGCGGTCGCTTTACGTTTCGCCAGTTGCTTGAGCGCTTTTTCGTTTTGTGCCGGCCACAGGAAGCTGATCAACTGGCTATCCTTTGCCATCAAGTCTATTTCGTGTTTGTCGAGCCTGGGATTTTGCTCGGGTGGGCGTACCTTTATCGCCAGATCAGAGGCCGACCAGGTAGCCTCGGCATCTTTGCCGATTTCGGCGCCTGCCTGCTCGTAGTCCTTATCCGAAAAATTAGCCCCGGCACCCGCTTTGGATTCGACAACAACTTCGAATCCAAGCTTGATTAGCTTTTCGACAACTTCTGGGGTCGACGCAACGCGCTTCTCACCTTCATGAATTTCTTTCAGTACACCAATTTTCATTATTTGTTTAACCCGATATTGAATTTACGGAAACTTCGCAAAAAACGGAGTTTGCCTAAAAAATTTTTGCTAGATATATCCGAAAACAAGGCCCGAGCCCATATCAAAGCCCTGGCCTATTTTCTTGTCGAAATCTGGGTCTTGCCCTAATTCTCGCAAGGCCGTAGTCTGCACTAAATTTGTGAAAAAAACACTATGGGAAATTTGACATATATCATAAAAAAAGCACAAACCTGCCCCAAATCCATCGTTTTGTCCGAAGGGGATGATATTCGCGTCATCGAAGCGGCAGTTCGCGCGAGCAATGACAAAATTGCAGACTGTATATTAATCGGTACACGGAGGTCGATCGAGCAGCAAGCAGCAGATGCCAGCTTATCGCTGGATGGTGTCCCTATTGAAGATCCTTTCACATCCAAAAAATCACTGATCTACGCGAATACCCTGTTTAAGCTGCGCGAAGGAAAGGGTATGACGCTGGAGCGGGCACAGCAATTAGTCAAAGACCCACTGTATTTCGCCGATTTAATGCTACGAACCGGCGATGCCCACGGATCAATTGCCGGCGCAAAAAATACCACCGGTGATCGTATCCGCACGGCATTGCAAATTATTGGAGTAGCGCCTGGCTTTAGTACGGTATCGAGTTTTATGTTAATGATATTTGATGCCGGTTACCATGAGCCCAGGCAGGCGATGATTTTCGCTGATTGTGCCCTGGTGATTGAACCAAATTCCCAGCAATTAGCCGAAATCGCGCTTACCTCGGTGCATAGTGCTCGACAATTACTCGATGGCGAACCGCGTGTCGCGATGCTGTCGTTTTCGACTGATGGCAGCGCGAAACACGCTCTCGTCGACAAGGTTCGCGAGGCAACCGAAATGGTACGCGCGCAGGCGCCAGACCTTGCAATCGATGGCGATATCCAACTCGACGCGGCCATCGTTCCCTCGGTAGCGGAGCGAAAGTTTCCCCATTCCTGCCTTCGGGGTCGAGCCAACATATTGATCTTTCCAGACCTGAATTCTGCCAACATCGGCTACAAGATTGCGCAGCGTCTAGGCGGAGCAACCGCAATCGGCCCGATCATTCAGGGGCTGAATAAACCGGCCAACGATTTGTCGCGCGGCTGTTCGAGCGAGGATGTGTATCACTTGATCGCGATGACCGTGGTGCAAGCTCAGGGTGTGAATTAATAATGACTATGATCTAAAAGGCGTAGCTTCGACAGTGAGGCCGCCTTGGGGTCGGAATAACGAATACGTTTTAGATTATGTGGGCAAAGAATTGTTTTAATAATCATCTCGCTCCAAGAAAAGCCCTCAAATGAAACAGGTGATGGGCTGGCTCGTAGCGGTAATCGACACCAATCGGGCAGGCGTTTCGCGCCTGGCATCCTTGCTGGTGGCAATGCGCTTCGGGTGTTTGCTTTAGATACGATGTACATTTACCAACGTCATACCCTTTCGCACTGAAAGCATCGACCGGACAGTGGTGCAGACAGGGCTGCGTCTGGCAATTCAGGCAGGGCGATTCGAGCGACAAGCCAGGCGAACTTGTCGGAGACGCCTGCGGTATCAACAGGCCAAATCGATAAGCATGCCAGAGGCCATGCTCTGGGTGAATCATCAGGCCCAGCGGTGACTGGAAAAGCGTCTCGGCACGAATTGCCCACTGTTGAAACGGGTAGTAGGGTGGTCCTTCGAAGGGATAAATCGCTAGTGTCTCTATTTTTTTGGCTATCGACTGCGCGACCCGCATGCTCCAGCGATCGAGCGGATCGGGTTGCGCGTCGCGGTATTCGACCGACTGGCTGAATACTGGCCACAACGACGATCCAATATTTCCGACCAGTGCTAGCGAGGTGAAATTTTCAGCCTTCCGATTTCTGCCAGTGTTGAATTTATAGGTCGAAATCTCGTCTCGCGTCAGCTCCAGAACACCTCGCAGATGCAACCCGTAGGGTTTGAGTAACCGCTCTAGAATAACGAGATCTGTCACCGGTTTTCGCTAGCCCAGTCACAGGCTGGACCAATCGCGGTAGCGATGACTATCGATTCGAGGAACAACTCGCCGTCGATTTCATCTTTTACGTGTGTATCTTCGTAGCTCAGCGAGACTTTCGGGTTTTTCGCACCGGCGCCGATCGCTTTTTGCCGCGCTTCCTCGGTAGCCATATCCTCGGCACATTTTCTCGCATCTTCGAGGGTCGAAAAGGTTTGCGGTTCGTCATGCTTGAACAGACAAAATGTACCAAATTGGGGTTGGGTTACGGTGACATGAACGCGCTGTACCACGCTGCCCATGACCGCACCATAAGCATTCGCCACGTCGGCATGGTCGGGTAAATGCAGTCCAATTTGCATCGCCTCGGCAACACCCCGGTAATAACTGGCTGACGGTGCGCCCACCGCGACAATTGGGTAGTCACTGGCAAAATCGAGTTTAAATAAGGGCTTGGCCCGGTTTCTCTGGCTCGTATCCAGTATCATCCGGGTGAGTGCCTCTGTAACACCGCCGGATCGAGTGCTGCTGGCGATATCGGTTTCATTCAGCCCTACCTCGATCAATAGTCGACTAATAGTCGATTTAACCAGTGCATAAATCTGGCTACAGGCCTGCTCGACATCGTCTGCCTCCCAGCTGCCGAATCCATAGAGGTAACGCATTTGGCGCATCCACAGGCGCGCCGATAATTCGGCTGCCTCGCGATTCCAGTGGGAATTGATACCGAGTACGTGTACCGCGTCGGAAGGAGTAAAACCACTGTAAATCGCTAGACCGAGCCGTTTCAGACGCGCCAATGCGCGCGCATATTCATGATTTTCAAGTACGATTGCATCGAGTTCGATAGGATTATCGGACAGAGCATCCCAGGCTTCCCGCTCAACCCGGTTAAGCCGGTTGAGCAAGGCCTGGTTATTTTCGAGACGCAGCACAAAGCGGTTACTGCGCGCGCTCACCATGCCGCTTAACTGGGCCTCCAGCTTTGGAATAATCTCCGGGTGCAGGTGCGCAAGCAAACTGGTCGGTACCACGCGCCGAGGCCCAACCGACAATCCCTTATGACCGCCGAAGCGCACTTCGCTATCGCCACCCAGGCCGACCGAATGGACGCGTACGGCTTCGACCATCGGGTGCCAGTCGCCAATTCTGGCTCCGTCTGCACAAAGTTCGGGCTGACCATCGCGCACAATCGCGATGTCGGTAGTGGTACCACCCATGTCCGCAACAATAGCATTTTTTAAACCGCTCAATTCGCAGGCACCGATCACGCTGGCAGCTGGGCCAGACAATACCGTACCGATTGGTTTTTCGATCGCACTGTCCACACTGGCGAGCGAACCGTCACCCTTCACGATCATTAATGGTGCTTCGATAGCATGTCTTTGGAGAATTTTCATCACCGACGCGATCAACTCCGTGACCGGTGGCACCATGCGAGCGTTTAGTGCGGCGGTCAATGCGCGTCGCGGTGCGCCAAGGCTCGACGCCAGTTCGTAGCCGCAAATTACCGGCATTCCAGTCAATTCGGTCACCAGTGCCTTCAATCGGTTTTCGTGACTGGTATTGCGCGTGCCGAACATGCTTGAAATGGCAAAGGCTGACACCTGGTGCTGCAACTTTAATATCGCTTTACGCGCGCCATCCTCGTCCAGCGCCTGATGCTCCTTGCCTACTGCGTCAAAACCACCTTCGAGCAGAATCACCAGTTGTGCAGGGAGTATATCGAGTAATCCACTTTGCTTGATCTGGGATTCGCTGTAACCCGGCAATAACACGCACACCGGTGCGCCGAGGTCCTCTACCACGGAGTTGGTGGTCAGCGTGGTGGAAAGCGAAACCATGGTCACCCGGTCGAGCAAGCCCGGTGGCAGACTCGCGATCACCTCACCGATACCATAGGTCAAATCGAAGCGTGTGGTCAGGCTTTTTTCGGCTGCGACGATTTTTTTGTCGTCATCCACCAGCACCGCATCGGTGAAGGTGCCACCAGTGTCTATACCCAGACGCAGCGACATAAGTATTTCCTGAGTTTTTCTTCGACCATATTGAGAGAGATTCAAACGAAAGCGCAATTCTGCCACTTTTAGATCGCTGGCGATAGCCGCCGCCATACCATCTTTAGTAAGATGGGATTTTCACCGTGAGCTAGTACGCTTTTATGACCGATTCCTGCGTTTTACCCTCTTTTAGCATCGACCAGGCTGCTAACCTCGCCAGTCGGTTGTTTGACCTGGATGGCGCTTTGCAGGCCCTGAATGGCGAGCGCGATTTAAATTTCCTGGTAAGTACAGATCGCGGCAAATTCGTACTCAAAATTGCCAATCAGCAAGAACAGTACGCCATGCTCGAGTGCCAGCACCAGGTATTTCAAACCCTGGCTCAAGCCGATCTGTGGCAACAACCGGTAACGAGCGTCGAATCGATAAACGGCAAGCCGATAGAAAGCGTCACCAGTGCGGCAGGCGAAACTCATTACTGCCGGGTTTTACCCTTTTGTGAAGGGCGGTTGTTATCGATTGTGCGCCCACACACACCCGAACTGTTTCATGACCTGGGTAAAAAGCTCGCGTTAATCGACCGGTCACTGCAGGACTTTAACCACAAAGCGCTCCAGCGACCGCTATTGTGGAGAATGACCGACGCCCTGGAAACCCTGCGCCGTTTTAAGCCAATGCTGGCAACCCCGGGAAAACGTGCCCTGGTAGAACACTTCGAGACAAATTTCAGGCACCGGGTTTTGCCGATCAGTAATGATCTCAGGCAAAGCGCGATTCACAACGATGCCAACGACAACAACCTGCTGGTGAGTGGTGCTTCGGCGTGGGACCAGCAAATTACTAACATAATCGACTTCGGTGACATGGTGTATTCATGGACCGTAGCCGAACCGGCTATCGCCGCGGCTTACGCAATGCTCGGCAAGCAACACCCGCTCGCCTGCGCCGCGACAATCTTTAAAGGCTACCACGCCCATCTGCCATTAACCGAGCCTGAAATCAGCGTACTGTTCGACCTGATAGGCATGCGACTTTGCATAAGCGTATGCATCTGTGCCTACCAGCGTTCGCTCGAACCGGACAATGCATACCTCAGCATCAGCGAGGCACCTGCCTGGGAAATGCTCCAAAAACTCAGAGGCATTCCGCATGATTTTGCCCATTTCCTTTTTCGCGATGCCTGTGGGCTAGAACCGGTTGCGAATTGTGCGGCGGTGAAGCTCTGGCTATCTAATCATCAAAATGAGTTAGCCTCAATCGTCGATCCGGATTTGTGCAACGATCCACTACTAGTACTCGATATAAGTGTATCGAGCTCCTTATTTGCCAACCCGAAGAACGCCACCGATAGCGCGGCAATGTCAAAAAAAATAGACCGCATGATGGAAGACAACGGTTGCCTGATTGCGATTGGTCGTTACGACGAATACCGCCTGGTATATGGAGGCGATGCTTTTGTAGACGCGGATGGATACCCGCGCAGCTTACACCTCGGTATCGACATATTCATGCCAGCAACATCTGCGGTTTACGCGCCACTCGCTGGCACCGTATTTTCGGTCGCAAACCACGCGCAGGCCTTCGACTACGGCGGCACGGTTATCCTGCAACACCAGGTTCATCAAAACGGCCAGCCCACTTTGGTATTTTATACCCTCTATGGCCACCTGTCTCCAGACTCTCTCAGATCTGTTTCTGTTGGTGACGTGGTTAATGCCGGACAGCGTATCGGGCGTTTGGGCACCATCGACGAAAATGGAAACTGGCCACCGCATCTGCACTTTGAAATTATTACCGACCTGCTCGGAGAAACCGATACCTTTGTCGGTGTTGGCTCGGCTGCCTGCCGGAATGTGTGGCTTAGTCTTTGCCCGGACCCGAATCTGATCCTGGGTATTGCTCGAGAAAAGCTCGAAATGCCCGGGGCGAACGCTGATCAGATTTACCGTGAGCGGCAGGCATCGATTAATCCTGCCTTGAGTTTGTCTTATCGTGAACCAATACACCTGTTGCGCGGGAGTGGGCAGTATCTATTCGATGCGAGCGGCCGTCGTTATCTCGATGCAGTGAATAATGTCCCACATGTCGGGCATTGCCACCCCGCGGTGGTTGCCGCGGGTAATGCACAGGCTGCTCTACTGAGCACCAACTCGCGTTACCTCTATTCGATCATGACGCGTTACAGCGAAAAATTGCTGGAAAAATTTCCGCAAAAATTGTCGGTTTGCTTTTTTACCAACAGTGGTAGCGAGGCAAACGATCTGGCGCTCAGGCTCGCGAGACACTACACGCAGCGCCAGAATATCGTGATTCTGGATCACGCCTACCATGGTAACCTGACCTCCCTGATTGAAATCAGCCCATACAAACACGATGGCAAAGGAGGC
>CAZJEJ010000113.1:0-2604 GCA_964544945.1 uncultured Gammaproteobacteria bacterium
CTGCCTTTTCTCGGTATGTTTTATGGCATGCACGAATGGACTGCGGCGATGACCGGGGGCGTCGTCGATGCGCGCTTTATAGCAATAATCGATACCGCGCTCGAATCGCCTCTCGGCCAGATCGCGATGATTCCGATGCTCGCCTGGATTGCCAATTCGGCGCCTGCCAATCTCAAGGCAACCTATTTTGCGGTGATGGCATCGTTCACCAATCTGGCGCTGTCTTTATCACAACTGGGCACCCGGTATTTAAACCAGATTTATACCGTGACGCGTGAAGTGCGTGACGTGGCGACCAACGAATTGCAGGTGGCAGCAGACTATAGCGAATTGGGTGAATTGATCCTGGTGGCTATTTTAATCGGTCTGGTGCTACCCTTTACGGCGATATGGGTCGTGCGTGCGAGGCGGTTAAAGTGGGCCTGATCGATCAGCTTTGCCTGAAAGGTGTCGAAGCCCCCAGACACGCAGCTTGCGCCAGCCCACTGCTAATGCGACGAGTACCAGCGGTGCAACCCAGAACACCACAGGGTCGTAGAAGTATTCAGCGAGTTTTTCCAGCATAACGCCTCTCAAGTCTGGTGTGTACGCCGAAAAAGCGGGAAAAAGGCGCCCACCCGGCGCTGGTAACGACGATAATCATCTTTGAATATCTTGAGCATACGTCTTTCTTCGTAGTATCCACCGATCAACATATAGGCGGTATACATGGCGGTGTAGACGATATTGTTCAGCGATGGCCCACTGGTCAGCAAGAATAAGAGTCCGGCAGCCAACATCGGGTGGCGCACCCAGCCATATACTCCGTTGACTTCGAGACGATGGGTACCGAACAGTTTCATATCCGGGGTCGGCGGTGCCTTGCCGAAAATTTTCAGTAATCCCCGGTATGCCTGCTTTAAGCCCAGAAACTCCAGGTAATCGCTCTGCAAAAAAGCGGCGTAGAGAAAAGCAATGGAGCCTAAATGCAGGACGATGATGATTTGCCACAGCCATTCTGGATAGGCAACCAGCCAGACGTCGTATTCGGTGTTGCGCGCCCAGTGCAAGGCCGTGACACCATAGTAGAGCGACCAGTAACTGAGACCACAATAAACCAGGCGCCAAAAATGGTCGACGAAAAATGGGCTCGTCCAGCGGGCCAGCGCGTTCTTGAAAGGTTCCTGGGCACCGATTGAGTGAAGCAGCCCGAATACGGCAAACGCGGTTATCGATGCGCCGTAACTGCCAAATATGGATGAAAACACCTTTAAGCGGGTTAGACGCTTACTGGTTTTCGTAGGCTATAATGGCGGCCTCCAGGTCATCGAACTCGTCGCAGCCGAAGGTGCAAATATCGTCGAGTTTTTTAAGGCGTTCCCTGGCTTTTTCAAGATTATCGGTTTGCAGGTACAGTTCGCCCAGATACTCGTTGGCACCGCGATGGTTCGGATTGATGGCCAATGCCTTCTGATAGGCGTTCAGGGCCAGGTCAAATTTTTTCAGTTTTCGGTTGCTGAAGCCGAGGTAATTCCAGGCGTCGGCGTTCGTTGGTTTGGCGGCTACCACCTTGTTAAACAGCTTGATTGCTTTTTTGTATTTGGCGGACTTAACAGCTTTTACGCCGTTTTCGTAATTATCGGCCTTGCGTTGAGTGGACGAGCTAGAGGAACCCGCCGCCATTACCCCGGATATCAAAACGGAGCTCATCACGATAACCATTACATACTTAATCAACATCGCTTTTCTCTCCCGGGATCACGCTGTGGGCGGCATGTTTAAACTGTCCACCCCCCCCCTGCAATCCCCATTAGCTATTGGCATTAATTATGTCGCGATCGGCATTCAACCGTTTAACGCCTGGGCCCTTGCCTCGATCGCTTATAACCCACAGGGGACCGGCTCCTGGCATGGCAAATATGGGATCACTGGTTAGACTTTGGCAGGGCCGGGGAGTTCCAAAATCATACTATACAACATTGTTGCATATAACAATGTTGTATAGTACACTTGTTTTATGCACGCTTTAACAGCCATTCAGCAAGCGGTTTACGACTATACGAAGCAAGTCATGGACGAGGGTTTGCCTTTTCCTTCTTTGCGCGATATTGCCCAGCAATTCGGGTTTAAACATACCACAGCGCGGTTTCACCTCAAGGCGCTGGAAAAAAAAGGTTATGTCAGGCAACGAGCCCAGCGGGTGTCGGATTATATGCTGGCATACGAGTCATCGGCGCAGGTCGGCGAATTCAACCTGGTCACGACCATCCCGGCGGGGACACCCTTGCCGGTTTTCGATGAATCTGACGAGTCATTTTCGCTCAATCATGATTTTTTTGGCGGCGGCGATATACAGGCGCTGCGCGTGGTGGGTGAAAGCATGTCCGGTGACTCTATTGCCGACGGCGATATCGCGATGATCAAGTTGCAGCATGAAGCTAACAGGGGAGACATTCTCGCGGTTCGTATCGATGATGAAATTACTTTGAAACGTATCAAAATGGTGGGTGATCGTTGCCAGTTATTACCCTCGAACCCTGAGTTTGCGATACGCGAAGTTCCCGCCCGGTGTGTGCATGTTATCGGTAAGCTAGTCGGCGTCGTCCGCAAAACCTAGCTAGCAGG
>CAZJEJ010000113.1:2704-8004 GCA_964544945.1 uncultured Gammaproteobacteria bacterium
GCTAGCAGGTTGTTTAGAAATCATCATGGCGGCATTCCCTGTGCAATTCAGCGATACATCCCTCGCCGACCACCTGATATCCGCACGATTATTAAACCCGGTGAATTCGGATCAGGGCCAACTATTGCATTCGGGTATCGAAGCACTGGATCGTATTTTTGCCGGAATCAAACCGGGTGATCTGATCGAGTGGGGGATACCCCCCGGCCTGAACGGCCGCCTGATTCCACTGCAATTCTTAAAGCGCCAGATACCGGCCAGTGTCTGGATATATCATCATCATGGCCTGGGAATTTTTGCATCGAGCTGGATCAGTCATGGTGTTGACCTGCAGCGTTTATTTTTCATACGCTCGGCGCAACCGGTGAAAGAACTCAGACCGCTGTTTCTGGAGGATACCTTCAAGCGAATTATCATCGATTCGCCAAAGAAATTTTCTACTGGCGACCTCGCGTTTGTCAGCCAGCAGGCACGCGAGTATCGGCAGATTGTATTTTTGATTCGGCATTATTTTCTTAGCCCGAAACAGGGCAATCCTTATGCCAGCCTGCGTATCAATACACGGCAAGTTGGGGAGGGCGAATTTTCGTTACAGGTCATCAAAGGACATGAAGCCGGCAAGCTGAGCATACCTGCGCAACAGGTGTATATCGATCGTGAGTAAGCGGGGGTCGCCATTGAACGCACAGGTTATACAACTCAGCCAGTTGACCGAGACGGACGGTTTCCCGGCCTATGTGGCGATCTACTCGGAACAAACGGCGGTTAATCCATTTGCATTGTCACCAACGGTAATGCAGTGGTCGGATCATACCCTGCTATGCAGGGTTAATGACTGCGAGCAATTCTGGCTCGCGCAAAAGCAACGATACGCCTGCGATCTGGAGCAGTTGTTTGACCCGATAATACGCTACCATTATGGCGCGGACTATGTCGCGGTATTCGCGAACCACCCCTGGCAATGCCTGGTTTATCTGGCTTTTCAAATTCACCAGCAGGCACGGGGTATTTATTTTTTACAGAGTCTGCTAAACCGCAACATCTATCAATTGCTCGAATGGGAATTCTGGTTTTCGCCGCAGAATCACCTGATCACGCATCTGGAGACGAGTAGGGCCAGGCGGTTTAACGCGCCTGCTTTTCGAGCCAGGCAGGCGCAATTGAAGCGCTTCATCAGCCGTACCGGCCTGGCCGGGCCATTCGAATTAAATCAGGCCGATCATCAGGCGATGACGAGACGATTCGATGCGTGGGCGGGTAAAATCTGGCGATGGACCTTTAATGTTGCATCCAGTTTAGAAGGTTTTCCCTGGATCGCGCTCGCCCAGGCACAAAGGCCGACGGTGAGCCGTGAGCTGGAATATCCGCTTAACCAGTGGTGCTATATCGAAGTACTATTGCGTGAAGATTTCGAGCGCCTGTGCGAGCAATTCAAGTGCAATGAGAGCGAACATATCAATCGTATGCTCTGGCAGATCACACTATTTAATTACCAGAAGATTAACGTCGAGTTATCGTTCCGACACCCCTATTCTTTGCATCGTGAGTTACCTGCATTTAAAACCGCACTGTACCAGTCCAGGTATGTTTACGATGACTTGATGCGCAAATTACAGGCGCGCGATAAAGACCTCGACCTGCCCGAGGCGATGCCATTTATCGGCTGGCGGGTTGAGATTTGCGAACGTATCCACCTGCCACCGATTCTGTGGGATCTGTTCACCGATGCCGACACCGCTGTCGGGCTACAGGATTTGTGCGAGTTACAGAATAAACTGCCGGTGCCGGTCGAAGCCTACCGCTGCGAAGCCAGCTTTTATCCGGAACAGTCATTCGGGGCCGTGTCACCTGGTGCGATCGCCGAGCCCTCGTTCGACCATTACCAGTGGTCCAGTAGCTCGACCTACCGGCCCCTTTTTTACTATCAATCGCCAACTGAAATCGAAGCGCCGACGATCAAACCGGAGATTTTTCTCGAACGTTGTGCGAGCCGGTGGTGGTTACACGAAGACCCAGAGCGCCAGAACAGGGATTACTATGTACTCAAGGATGCACGAGGCAGGGCGAGCTGGGTGTATCGTGATTTTGATGGGAGGTGGTTTAAGCAGGGGGAATACCTGTAGGGCCGAATTCATTCGGCCGATCACGGTCCTCCAATAATTATTGGCCGAATGAATTCGGCCCTACAGGCATAATCTGCTTATGCATACGAGAAAAAATCATTTTGCCGGTTTCAACGAGTGGTTGTGTAAAACCAATTTCAGCTTTCTGCACGGGGCTTCGCATCCGCTTGAGTTGATCGAACGTGCAAACCGCCTGGGCTATGGGGCTTTATGCATCAACGACTTTGATGGCGGTTATGGGTTGGCGCGCTGCTATCGAGAATTAGCCCATGTTAAAAAGCAGGGACAACACCAGGGTTTAAAACTGAATTATGGGGCGGAAATTCATTTCCAGCGAGATCACGATTTGCCGTTATTGTTGCAGGATACACTGGTGCTGGTGGCCCGGGATCAGACCGGCTATACCAACCTGAACCGACTCCTGAGCGAAGCGCATCGCGATGGTAAGAATTACGCCAATATTCCTCTGCCACATTTACTCGATAGCGATGTAACCGGGTTGTTTGCGATTCAACCGATGCGCGGCAATATCCGCCGCCAAAACAGGCCGCAGCACCACGCCGAACTACGCACCCTGTTCCAGGGTGATTATTATCTTGCTATCAGTCGTCACCTGCATCCGGCCGAGGATCGCTGGATTAAGCCGAGCCTGAAACTGGCGGAAAAATACAGGCTCGAATTCATCTTGAGCCAGGACGTATTTTTCCATCGGCGTAGTCAAAAAAGCATGAGTGATTTATTGCAGGCGATTCGTAATAACACGGTTTTCGATGACTGCAAACAACACCTGTTTCCCAATGGCGAACGTTGTTTGCACGCACAATCTGAATTGCATCGGCTGTTTTCAGCTATTCCGAACTACGAGCGCGCTTTATCCCTGTCGGCCGAATTAAACCGATCCTGTGTGTTCGATCTGGATCAACTCGGTTACCACTACCCGAAGGAAATGATCCCGCAGGGTCGTGATGCACAAAGTTACCTGCGCGAACTGACAGCCGCGGGTGTGCAGGCGCGTTTCGACCATCCTTCGCGCCAGGTGCTGGAGACAATCGAGCACGAACTGGGCCTGATCGAGCAACTCAATTTCGCCGATTACTTCCTCACGGTGTGGGATATTGTGCACTGGGCCAGGCAGCAGAAGATACTCTGTCAGGGCCGGGGTTCGGCTGCCAATTCAACGGTGTGTTATGTACTGGGTATCACATCGGTCAATCCCGATCGGTTTAACCTGTTGTTTGAGCGTTTTATCAGCATGGAGCGCGGTGACCCGCCCGATATCGATGTGGACTTCGAACACGAGCGACGCGAAGAAGTAATCCAGTATATCTATACGCGTTACGGTCGTGAGCGTGCGGCGATGGTGGCCAACGTGGTGACTTTTCGCACCAGAGGCGCCCTGCGTGCGGTGGGTAAGGCGCTAGGCGCGGACGAAACGCTGTTAAACCAGGTTTCGAAGGTTTCCAGCAGTCGTTTCTTTCGAGGCGCTGGTATGGAAAAGATCGTCAGTACATTAAAGAACGATTACCAGCGGAAAAACCCGCATAGCGAACAAATAAGCTGGAAACTATGGGTGCAATTAAGCGAGAAACTGCGAGGCTTCCCCCGACATCTGGGGATACATTCGGGCGGCTTCATGCTTGCCGACAAGCCGCTTAATTGCCTGCTGGCGCAGGAACCGGCAAGCATGGAAGGGCGCAGCGTGATTCAATGGAGTAAAGAAGATATCGAGGCTTTGGGGTTTTTTAAAATCGATATATTGAGCCTTGGCATGTTGAGTGCGATACGAAAGTGTTTTGATACTGTACAGCATTATTACCACCAGACACTCAGTTTGCACACCATTCCAGAGGACGATAAGCCGACTTATCGAATGATCCAGAAAGCCGATACGGTGGGTACTTTTCAAATCGAGTCCCGTGCCCAGATGTCGATGCTACCGAGACTGAAACCAGCCTGTTTTTACGATCTGGTGATCGAAGTAGCGATCATTCGTCCCGGCCCGATCCAGGGCAAGGTGATACACCCTTACCTGGCCCGGCGTGAGGGGCTCGAACCCGTTACCTACCCGGATGAGCGATTGCGGCCGATACTCGCGCGTACGCTGGGTATTGCGATATTTCAGGAGCAGGCGATGCGGATCGCGATCGCAGTGGGTAATTTCACCCCCGGTGAAGCCAATGAATTGCGCAAGCAAATAGGCGCCTGGGGGGTTAAGGATTTCGATCGTGACCTACTGCCATTATTGAATAAGCTCGAACACGGCATGCAGCAAAACGGTATCAGCCCCGAGTTTGCCGAGCAGATACTGGGGCAGATGAAAGGTTTTGCCGAATATGGGTTTCCAGAGTCGCACGCGGTATCATTCTCGCTGATTGCCTATGCCTCCTGTTATCTCAAGTGCCATTACCCGGCCGCTTTTTATATCGCGGTGTTGAATTCGCAACCGATGGGCTTTTATTCGCCCCACGCATTGATCCAGAGCGCCCAACGTGAAGGTATTAAAATATTACCCCTGTCACTGAATGATTCGCACTGGGACCATGGTCTCGAACGGCCACGGGGCGAAAAGCACTATGCGGTTCGTCTCGGGTTTCGACTGGTGAATGGTCTGCCGGAAGCCGCGGTGAAAGCCATGCTTGAAGTACGAACCCGGCTCGGACACTGGCACAGCTTCGAACATTTTGTGCAAACTTGCCCCTTACAACGCGATGATTTGACCACCCTGGCCACCACCGATGTGTTTAATACACTGGGTTCTTCACGCTCGGATGCGCTGTGGAAGGCCGAGGCGGCGCCTTACAGACCGATGATGGATGACCAGGAGACTGCTTTGAGCTGGAAACCCGAGGCAGCACTGGAGCGCATCCAGAAGGATTTTAAATCGTTCAAAACCAGTCTTGCGGATCATCCGGTCAGAGTGATCAAGCAACAACAGTGGCCGTTTAAGCCGGCGCTGCACCGATTTACCGCTTCGAGCGATCTGACTTCACTGGCAGCAGATACCGATGTATTCGTGTTTGGCATGGTACTGGTGAAGCAATCCCCTGGTTCGGCGAAAGGCATGGTATTTATTACCCTGGAAGACGAAAAAGGTTTTTTCAACCTGGCGTTTACGTCGCAGGTCTATACGCGGTTTCATCGGCAGGTGGACCAGCAACCCTATCTCTGCGTGGTCGG
>CAZJEJ010000114.1:0-7987 GCA_964544945.1 uncultured Gammaproteobacteria bacterium
AGCACCAGCGCTATCAGCGCGCCGCCAATCGCATTGATCGCGACCCCGGCAAGAATCAGCGTCACGGTCGAGCGGCTTTTACCGACCAGTATGAAAAGTGTCACTACCGACAGCAGGGCTCCAACCAATCCACCGAGCGGCAGCGCAAACCAGGCTAATTTCGAAAGGCCATAATAAAATACGATGACCGCACCGAGCGCCGCGAAATTGGAGACGCCAATAATCCCGGGCTCGGCGAGCGGGTTGCGCAACAAGCCCTGCAAAGCCGCGCCAGCAAGGCCAAGCGTTGCACCGATCAACAATGCGAGCAGCGCACGCGGCAGGCGAATTTCAAACAGGATCAGGGATTCGATCGATGCATCCTGTTGCAGGCCCTGACGCATCGCCTCGAACAGGCTGATTTCGACCGGGCCCACCATCAATGCCGCAATAAATGTGCTAAACAGGCCGAATATTAATACGCCTAACAGGGTCTTGCTGGAAACTGTATTACCAGGCACTGGTTCGAGGCTCATCGCTTTTGCGCCATGTATTCGATCGCCTCGATCACCATTGGGCCGGCACAGATGCGTAAGCGCGCCGGGATAAATACCTGGTCTTTTTGCTTTACCACACGGTCGAGCACCGGGTGACCGATATAGGCGTTGGCAATCGATTCACGACTAAATACCTGACTATCGATATGCAGGATATCGGGTTTGGCGGCGATCAACCGTTCCAGTGAAATCCTCTGGAACCCTTCGATGCCCATTTCTGCCGCGAGGTTGCGAAATCCGGCAAGGTTCAGAATTTCATTTTCGAGCGTGTTAGCACCGATGGTGTAACCGTTGGGTGAGTAAACAATGACCGATTTTCTTGATTTACCCGCGTTGGCCAGCTGAATCTCGCTGATAGCCTGCCTCATCTTGCGAATCAGGCTCTGTGCGCGATCCTGATTGCCAGTCCATTCGCCAAACTCGAGCAGTTGGGTATAAATTTCCTCGATTGTAGTAGGCGGGATAAGCAGCTTGACCTCGTACCCCAGTTGACGCAAAAACCGTGTCGTATTCCAGGCTGCAAAATTGCTGCCCACCACCAGATCGGGTTGATAGGGAATGACTTCTTCCACCGAGGCATTGTTGAGTGGAATGTTACCCACCGCGTTTGCCATGTAAGACATATCGACGTTGGTCGCAAACGAAGACAGTGAGGCTATTTGAGAACGCTCCGCCATCATCAACAATAACTGGTCTGCACACATGCCGATGGAAACGATGCGTTGCGGCCTTGTATGGTTGCTATCGTTTGCCCAAATGAGCGCAGGCAATAGCACGAGTATCACCCCCACGGTGACGTTGATCGAGTGTCGTGCTGTCATCTGAATATAAAATCCGACCAATTGGACTCAGGAAGAGTGCTGTTTAACTCATTGTGGGTCGACAGTAAAGCGCTGTCACGGTTGCTGGCCTCTTCGTGGATAATCTGGAGAGATTTTATAATCACTGAAAAGGGGGTAAGCTGGGGCAATGACCGACCCGGGGAGTAAAATGACCGCCATAACCAATCTATTCACGCGAGCACGTCTACAAACCCGGTTGATGTTGGCTTTAATTTTGGTGGTTCTATTGCAGGCCATCATCAGTGGTAGTTTTACACTGCATTATATCGAGGTAGTACTGGAAGAAAGAATTGGTGAGCAGGCATTGCAATTGTCCCGTGTGGTTTCGAGTTTGCCGCAGATTCGCCAGGGTCTAATCGATCGCGACGTCGATCAAATTCAACCTTTGGCAGAGTCCATACGTAAGGAAACCGATGCTCGTTTTATCGTTGTTGGCGATATCGAGGGTATTCGATTTTCGCATCCAATTGTCGACCGTATCGGCAAGAAACGCGTAGGCGGAGACAACCAGCGTGCGATCGAAAAAGGTGAGTCTTACGTTTCCAAGGCCGTGGGTAGCCTGGGTCCTTCGATGCGCGGGAAATCGCCAATTTTTGACTCGCAGGGTAAGGTGCTTGGCGTAACCAGTGTTGGTTACATGCTCGACAGCGTTAGAGAGACTATTAGCGGTTATCAACGATCGGTTATCCTGATCGTGGTGGCTTCATTATTTCTTAGCGCGTTGGTGGGAATGGCGATTTCGAGTCACTTCAAACGCATTCTTTTTGGGCTGGAACCGGAGGAAATTGCCCGCCTGTTCGAAGAACGTAATGCCACGCTGGAAACGGTACGCGAGGGTATTATCTCAATCGACAGGGAAGGCATAATTACCACCTTCAACAAGACAGCGGTTGAGACATTAAACCTGCCGAAGGATCAGTCGCTCACCGGGAAAAACATACGGCAGGTACTGCCCGAAAGCGATATCTTAAGCACCCTGGAAAGCGGTATACCGGAACATGACAAGGAGGTATGGCTCAATGGTCAGGGGCTGATTGTAAACCGCCTGCCTGTAATGGTCGGCGGGCGGGTGACCGGCGTGGTATCGAGTTTTCGCCTCAAGGGTGAACTTGAGTTACTGACCAGAAAGCTATCACACATTGAGCAATATGCTGAAACCTTGCGCTCTCAAAGCCATGAATACGCCAACAAATTGCATACGATAGCTGGCCTGATTCAAATTGACGCCAGAGACCAGGCGCTTGAACTAATCGGTCAGGAAAGCAAGGGTGTTCAGGAACTGGTTCATCTACTGGTTGATGCCGTGCCCGACCCCATAGTGGCTGGATGCATACTCGGCAAATTCAACCGCGCGCGTGAACTCGGACTGGAACTGGTTGTCGAGGCGGAAAGTCATATGGCGGATATCCCACAACATTTACCCCGCGAACAACTGGTAACATTGTTAGGAAACCTGCTTGACAATGCGTTTGAAGCCACCCGTCTCTATGCCAGGCAAAACCAGAACGCCAGGAGAGTCGTAACGCTTTCCATGAGCGACTATGGCGATGACTTGATTTTCGAAATTGATGATAACGGCAAAGGCATTCCTGTCGAGGAGAAGAAACGAATATTTGAGAAAGGCGTGAGCACAAAACCAGGTGATGGGCATGGTTACGGCCTCTACCTGGTTGCCACTATATTGCATGAATTGCAAGGTCAGATTTCCGTGCAAAATAATGAAAATGGCGGCGGGCGCGTGATCATTTATCTCCCAAAAAAACCGCTGCACAATAGCGAAGCCTGGAGTCTGGGTGGGCTTTCCGCATGATCACAATACGAGCCATCATCGCTGAAGACGATCCGCGTATCGCCGAAATACAGAACAGATTTCTGGCGAAAATGGAGGGTTTCGAAGCGATAGGAGTTGCCCATAACCTGGAAGATTGCCAGGAAATGGTCGATATTCTTGAGCCAGACCTGGTATTGCTGGATATCCAGTTTCCTGACGGAAACGGGCTCGAGTTTTTAAAAACTCTGCGCGAAGAAAAACGTAATATCGATATCATCCTCATTACCGCCGCAAAAGACGTCGACACCCTGAAGAACGCAATGCACGGGGGCGTATTTGATTACATAGTAAAACCCCTGGAGTTTAGTCGTTTACGTGATTCGCTAAGTCGATACAGGGAACAATTTGAGCGACTGAATGTCCTCAATACGCTGGAGCAATCCGACATCGATGGGTTGATACCAAGAACAAAAACCACTCCCCCATTTGATCGTTCCGGAAATTTGCTACCCAAGGGTATAGATGCTTTGACCCTTGCCAAGGTACGGGAGTTATTCAATACCCATCCTGGCTCTGTAGGCGCCGAGTTGGCGGGAAAGAGTATTGGCATCAGCCGGACTACCGCACGGAGATATCTGGAGTATCTGGTCGGCACTAAAGAGCTTGTTGTTGACGTTACTTATGGTGGCGTTGGCCGACCCGAGCGTCATTACTGTCGCTCCTGACGCCTAATTATTTCAGACGGTATGAACAATATGAACAATATTGATCAAATAGAGTAAAAACACAGTATCGCGCTATTATTTCTCCGGTTTCGCTATCAGCGTAAGTTTCTCATGATTGACCAATAAACAGGAGGAAAAATCCAATGATTCAAATTTCAAACATGAGCCGCCGCAGCCTGCTGGCGCTTACATTAGCCAGTAGTATTGGCATGGCAATGAGTATTGCGCCGTTTGCATCTCAAGCCGCTCCCGATATTAATAAAATTCACTTCCTGATCCCGGGTGGTGCTGGTGGTGGTTGGGACGGCACGGCGCGCGGCACCGGTGAAGCTTTGACCAAGGCGGGTATCTTAAAATCGGCATCTTATGAAAATATGTCGGGTGGGGGTGGCGGTAAGGCGATCGGCTACCTGATAGAAAATGCAGAATCTAACTATGGCACCCTGATGGTTAATTCTACCCCGATTGTAATCCGCTCCCTGATAGGACGTTTTCCGTACAATTTCCGTGACCTGACCATGATCGCTGGAACCATCGGAGACTATGGTGCAATTATCACCGGCAAAAATAGTCCTTATAAGGATTTTAACGATCTCGTGACTGCTTATAAGAAGAATCCACGTGATGTCTCCGTTGGCGGCGGATCGGTACCAGGCGGCATGGATCACCTGGTAGCGGCAATGGCCTTCCAGGGAGCTGGCGCAGATCCGACCAAGGTTAAATATATTCCCTATGATGCTGGTGGGAAACTAAATGCCGCGATCCTGTCTGGTGAAGTTGCTGCCGGTTCGACTGGATTTTCTGAAGCAATCGCGCTCGCCAAATCAGGCGAAATGCGAATTCTCGCGGTCACTTCTGATGAGCGGGTTCCTGCATTCATGGATGCTCCAACGCTTAAAGAGCAGGGCGTCGATGTATCTTTCGTCAATTGGCGAGGATTTTTTGCCGCTCCTGGTTTGCCTGAGGGCCTGGCCAACGCATATCGGGCCGCAATAGCAAAGATGTACAATACGCCAGAATGGGAAGCTGTCCGTGCGCGAAACGGCTGGGTAAATATTCACAATCCTGGTGAAAAGTTCACTGCCTTCCTTGAAAATCAGGAAACAGTTATCAAGGATTTGATGACAAAACTTGGTTTCCTGTAATAGACTAGATAGTAGTCTCATTCGGCCGGAGCTTCTCGATTGAGCTCCGGCCTTTTATTTTTCCAATCAAAGGAATACCTTGATGACGCTCGAGCGCGCAATTGCCGGGATATTTCTCCTCGTTTGTCTGATTTATGGCTACACTGCCTTTGTCATCATGGAGGCCAACCTCCTTCCCTTTGAGTTAAACATGACTTTTTTGCCCAACACCATGCCGAAGTGGCTGAGCATCCTTGGCGTCATTGTTGGGCTGGTAGTGGTCATTCAATCAGGGCCAAAAGCCGATGCTGAAATAGCTGCTAGCGAAATCGATTTCCGGAATTTGCGGCAGTACAAACTTGGCCAGGCGCTACTACTTTTAGGACTGATGGTCGCCTATGCGCTGCTTTTGCGCCCGATCGGTTTTCTTGCCTCGACCACATTGTTCCTCGCGGGCGGCAGTATAATCCTGGGAGAGCGAAAGTATGCCTTGCTGATCCCCATATCTGTTTTTACAGCGTTTTTGATTTGGTACCTGGTTCAGGAAGTGTTGGGGATATTTCTTCGCCCCTGGCCCTGGTTTATTTAAGGGGATTGTCGGATGTTAGAAGGAATTCTTCAAGGGCTTGAGACTGCCTTATCGCTACAAAATCTCTTAATGGTCGTCGCCGGGTGCATAATCGGTACGGTTATCGGTATGCTGCCGGGACTGGGGCCGATGTCTATTATCGCAATCATGATCCCGATTGCCATCAAGATCGGCGATCCATCGGCCGCACTCATTCTTTTAGCCGGAGTCTATTACGGCGCAATTTTTGGTGGCTCCACTTCATCGATCCTGATCAACGCTCCGGGAATTGCGGGTACGGTGGCAACTGCATTCGATGGCTACCCCCTGGCTCGAAAAGGAAAAGCCGGTAAAGCACTGACCATTGCCGCCATTTCCTCGTTTGTGGGTGGTACGGTGGGTGCCATTTTATTGATGGGATTCGCGCCCGCATTGGCTTCCGTTGCCCTGTTATTTCATTCAGCCGAATATTTTGCATTAATGATTGTTGGTCTATCAGCAATCTCAGCCTTTGCCGGAACGGGCCATGTTGCCAAGGCCCTGATGATGACAGTTCTTGGGGTAATCCTGGCGACCCTGGGTGAAAGCGCGCAATTCAACGCGCCTCGCTTTACCATGGGAATAATGGACCTGCAAAGTGGGATCAGCTTCATCACGCTGGCGATGGCGCTGTTTGCCCTGCCTGAAGCGCTTTATCTGGTGCTCAATCCCGGTCGAGCCAATACAGGGGGGGCCGGTGGTAAGATCAAGGACCTCCGTATCACTAAAGCCGAAGCCAGGCAAATAGCGCCTGTCGTCGCTCGACAGTCGATACAGGGATTTTTGATTGGCGTGATGCCTGGCGCTGGCGCCACCCTCGCCTCGTTTCTGGGTTATGCCGTCGAGCGCAATCTGGCAAAAGGCAAAGATCGGGATGAATTTGGCAAAGGCTCAATTAAAGGACTCGCGGCGCCAGAGACAGCAAATAACGCGGCCTGTACGGGATCATTTGTTCCGCTATTGACGCTTGGTATTCCCGGTTCCGGTACGACGGCTATTTTACTCGGTGCGCTGATTGCGCTTAATGTCTCGCCGGGACCCCGGCTGATGATCGACAACCCGGAAATTTTCTGGTCCGTAATCGTTTCTATGTATATCGGTAATGTTGTATTACTGACCCTCAACCTGCCGCTTATTCCCTATATAGCCAAACTATTGTTGGTGCCGCGCAATTACCTGATTCCCTTCATATTGTTTTTCACAATGATGGGAAGCTATATCGGCCAAAACAATTCAACCGAGCTATTGATACTGGTCGGCATGGGGACCGTGGCTACTATCATGCGCTTTGCCGGCTTTCCTCTGGCACCCATGCTGATCGGGTTTATACTCGGGCAAATGCTGGAAGATAATTTTGCACGCGCCATGAACTTATACGATGGCACCAGGTTCATGTGGGAACGTCCGATGACGACAGCGTTACTGGTAATTGCGGTTTTGTTGATATTCTTACCTTCGATCAGAGAGCAAATTGGTGCATGGCGAAGACGCGGTATCGCCGACGGAGACTGACAAACAATTAAAAAAGCAGCGAGTAGCTGCCGCTAGTACTCCTCCGCTGCCAGGATTATAATTCGATACCTTGTAGCCGGGGGAAAGAATGATAGCCGTAATATTCGAGTTAGAGCCGAAAGCGGGCGAACGGAGCACTTACTTTTCCATCGCCACCCAATTGAAACCACTCGTAGAGAAAGCCGAAGGGTTGATTTCGCTGGAGCGATTTCAGAGCCTCAGTAATCCTGAAAAGTTTCTATCCCTGTCCTTCTGGCGTGACGAAGACGCGGTCACGGCATGGCGCAATAATTTCGAACACCGGGCTGCACAAAAGCGCGGGCGTGATAAAATTTTCCATAATTACAGGCTCAGGGTATCGTCGGTGATACGCGACTACGGTTTGCTTGAAAGAGACCAGGCGCCTGAGGATAGTTGAATGTCAGAGTATTTTGCCAGCATACGCTGGATCAGGGGTAAGGACGAAGCCTATATCGATAACCAGTACAGTCGCGATCACAAATGGCATTTCGATGGAGGCGTCACTGTCCCTGCCTCGTCTTCTCCGCATGTGGTTCCGTTACCCTGGTCGGTCGAGGCCAACGTAGACCCGGAGGAAGCCTATGTTGCCTCATTGTCGAGCTGCCATATGCTGTTTTTTCTTTCGATTGCGGCTAAAAATAAATTCGTCGTCGACGAGTACAGCGACGACGCGGTTGGCGTGATGGGAAAAGATAATAACGGCAAGCTGGCGATGACACGCGTAACGCTACGACCTCGAATACAATTTTCAGGCGAGCAACGCCCGAAACTGTCACAACTCGAAAAAATGCACCATCAATCGCACGAACAATGTTTTATCGCCAATTCGGTGAAAACCGAAGTGGTTAC
>CAZJEJ010000115.1:0-1870 GCA_964544945.1 uncultured Gammaproteobacteria bacterium
ACCGATTACATGAACCTTGTCAGCACTATAAATCTCTACCATAGCTATGGTGATCAACCGTTACTCGATAAAGCCAACCTGAATATTGAAACCGGGGAACGGATTTGCCTGGTTGGAAGAAACGGTACGGGTAAATCGACGCTATTAAATATACTCGCGGGGCATCTGCTACCCGATGACGGCTCTATCAGCTATTCAAAGGATATTCGTATCGCCGAGTTAACGCAGGAAGTGCCTGGAAAGTTGCAAGGCAGCGTTTATGATTGCATTGCCGCTGGTATCGGCGCCCTGTCCAGCGTATTTACCGACTGGCATCACCTGACGCTTGAGGCCGCCAGTGATCCAGGTGTACTTCCTCGTTTACAAAAATTGCAGGATATCATCGAAACCAATAATGCCTGGAACCTCGAAAACCGCATATCCACCACTATTTCGATTCTTGACCTGTCTGCTGAGACACCATTTAACGAGCTCTCGGGTGGAATGAAGCGGCGTGTTTTACTCGGGCAGGCATTGGTAGCCGACCCGGACCTGCTGCTACTCGACGAACCCACCAATCACCTGGATATCGACTCGATACTCTGGCTGGAAAACTTTTTGCGCCAGTTCAGGGGCAGCCTGTTATTTATCACCCACGACCGTTCGTTTCTGCAGGCACTTGCCACCCGTATCGTCGATCTCGACCGCGGCAAATTGACCAGTTGGCCAGGTAACTACAAAAAGTATCTGCAAGCCAAACAGGCTCAACTTGATGCCGAAGAAACACAGAATGCATTATTTGACAAAAAACTGGCGCAGGAAGAAGTCTGGATTCGTCTGGGTATCAAGGCGAGAAGGACTCGTAATGAGGGCCGAGTGCGCACACTGAAAAAATTGCGCCAGGAACGTATGCAGCGCCGTGAAGTAACGGGGCGAGTAAAAATGGCGAAACAACACTCGGAGGTTTCCGGCAAAAAAGTAATCACCGCCGAAGATATCTCGTTTGAATGGCCGGGAAAACCGATCGTGAACCACTTTAGCTGCAATATATTGCGCGGCGACAAAATCGGCATAATCGGGCCTAATGGTTGTGGAAAAACGACTCTGATACAGCTATTGCTGGCCCGGCTCCAGCCAAAACAGGGGCACGTCGAACTCGGAACCAGGCTGGAGATCGCTTACTTCGACCAGCATCGAGAAACCATCAGTCTGGGAAAAAGCGTGCGCGATAACGTCGCCGACGGTGCCGATACGGTCACGATTAACGGCAAACCAAAACACGTCATCAGCTACCTGAAGGACTTCCTGTTTAGCGAAAAGAAAATTAACATGCCGGCCAGGGCTCTTTCTGGAGGTGAGCGAAATCGATTATTGCTGGCCAGGCTATTTACTCGCTCGTTTAATGTCTTAGTCATGGACGAACCCACCAATGATCTCGATATGGATACACTCGATCTGCTCGAGGAGCGGCTGGTCGAGTTTAAAGGTACCCTGTTACTGGTTAGTCACGATCGAAGCTTTATCGATAATCTGGTCACTAGTACGCTGGTATTTGAAGCCCCGGGTGAGGTCAATGAATACATTGGCGGATACGAAGACTGGATCAGACAAAGGCCCCCGATATCAGAGTCGCCAGGTTCGCCCACACCCTCGCCAAAACCCAACCAGAAAACCAGACGATCAAATCTCGGCGAAGGGGCCCGCAAAGAACTGAAAACCTTACCGGGTAAAATAGAAAGGCTCGAAGTCAAAATCACCGAATTACAGCAAAAATTCGGCGAACCGGGGTTTTACCAACAGGAGCAGCACGCGATAGAAGAGATGCAAGTTCAGTTAAAAACTCTGGAAGATTCCCTGCATGACCTGTACCAGCGCTGGGAGTCTCTTGAAG
>CAZJEJ010000115.1:1970-7895 GCA_964544945.1 uncultured Gammaproteobacteria bacterium
CATTCTGAAATTTTAATTCGATCCTGTGGACAAAAAAGAGGCTATTCCAGGCAAATTAACGATAATCCCCAGAAATCAACACAACATATCACGAAAATCGATATCTAAATCGGCGCTCAAGGTTTTATATCGTCTTACTAGTTCTGGTTATCGGGCTTGTCTGGTTGGTGGGGGAGTCCGCGATCTATTGCTGAATAAACAACCAAAAGATTTCGATATTGCGACCGATGGTACGCCAGAACAGGTGCGTACACTTTTCAAAAACAGTCGGATCATCGGGCGCCGGTTCCGACTGGTACATATTCGATTTGGGCGTGAAATCATCGAGGTAGCAACCTTTCGCAGCCAGAGCGCCGACTCACCTCTAAACGAGTTGAGTTCTGAGGGCAGAATCCTGCGCGATAATACTTTTGGCGATATAGAAGACGATGCTATACGGCGGGACTTCACCGCCAATGCGCTTTACTACGATATAGAGAACTATTCGATCCTTGATTATACCAATGGACTCGCCGATATCGAAGCGCGTTCCCTGCGCCTGATCGGGGAAGCCAGCATTCGGTATCAGGAAGACCCCGTACGCATGCTGCGCGCGGTACGGTTTGCGGCGAAACTCGAGTTTGAAATCGAGCAGGAAACATCCAGGGCCATATTTGATTGTGGATATTTGCTGCGCGATATTCCCGCGGCGAGACTGTTTGATGAAACCATAAAACTGTTTCACTCGGGCAGCGCGACACGCGTCTTCGAATTGTTGCGGCATTACGAACTATTGCAATACCTGTTTCCGGCCCTCAATGAATTATTATGCAAGGAACCCGTCGAAGCCATGCTCGATTTTATCGATCAGGCGCTGGTTAATACCGATATGCGCGTCAACAGCGACCAGCATGTTTCCCCGGCATTTATCTTTGCCGTACTATTGTGGCCACCAGTTCGCCAGAGTGCAGCTGCATTAGAATCTGATCAGTTGAAATTAATTCCCGCCCTTTCCCAGGCCGGTAGCGATGTCATGAGTCGGCAGCTTAAGCATATAGCGATTCCCAGGCGTTTCAGCCAAATGGCCCGGGAAATCTGGGTCGCTCAACCCAAATTTGAGCGTACAAAGGGTAAACACACAACGCGGTTAATCGCTCAACCCTGGTTCCGCGCAGCCTACGATTTTATGTGCATCCAGTCGATGGTCGGCCTGGTACCCGCCAAACTCTGCCGTTGGTGGACCGATTTTCAGCTAAGCCATCCAGTTCATGAAAAGCAACGCAATCAACGCGAACCCCGTAGAAATCGTCCGGCGCGCAAGAGACCAGCTAACTGAATTCAATCACATGGATAGCGCACTAGCATTCGTTGGCATCGGCAGTAACCAGGGCGATCCAGTTTCAATTATACGAGACGCGATATCCTGCCTGGATAATATTCCACACAGTGAACTAACAGAGTATTCATCTTTATACCAGTCCGAGCCGGTAAGCGAGATTCCCCAGGATGATTATGTCAACGCCGTTGCCGGTATAAAAACCAGCCTGCCACCAACCACCCTGTTACTCGAGCTACAGTCAATCGAAGACGCTTTTTATCGACGACGGGATCCAGCACTGAAATGGGCACCGCGTACATTAGATCTGGATATCGTCCTCTACGGCAATCATATAATCGACGACCGTCTGCTAACAGTGCCACATCGCGAAATGGCCAAGCGCCTGTTTGTATTGAAACCCTTGCTGGAAATTACTGGTGATATCGATATTCCTGGTTTGGGTAGTCTGCAAAAATTGATAGACAAAGCTCCTAGCATCGAGATCAGCAAAATTGACGCCTGAATCTAAACTACCGAACCAGCACCGATATATCGTTGTCGAGGGTCCCATCGGCGTAGGCAAATCCAGCCTGGTGAAAAAACTGGCTGAAACCCTGGGCTGCGACCTGTTGCTGGAAAAAGCCGAGGACAATCCCTTTATCAGTCAGTTCTACCAAAACCCGCGTCAATTCGCGCTGTCAACACAATTGTTTTTTCTGTTGCAACGTGCACAACAGGTACAGAACTTTCGCCAGAGTGATCTTTTCCAGAGTTTTCATATAGCCGATTTTATGATCGAGAAGGATCGCTTATTCGCCGAGCTCACTTTAAATAAAGACGAATTAACACTTTACGAGCAAATTTACCAACATTTGACTGTTGACGCGCCCCGACCCGACCTGGTGATCTACCTGCAGGCACCCCCAGAGGTTTTACGTGCTCGTATCGCCAAACGGGGGATCGAGTACGAGCAGCAAATTCGTAACGATTACCTGAGTCGCCTGTGCGAATCTTACACGCGATTCTTTCATCACTACGATGAAAGCCCTTTGCTTACCGTGAGCACACAGTCCTTAGACCTGGTCGATAATACCGAGGAATTTGAGTCTTTGCTCGATAAAATAGGTAACATTCGATCTGGACGACATTATTTTAATCAGTCATCATTTCAACTTTAACCTGGCAGTACAATTATGTATTTACCAAAGCCACTGGCTAACAAGATCACGGTTCCCTACCTGAAAAAACTCAAGCAAAGTGGCGAAAAATTTGCCTGTCTAACCGCCTATGACTACAGCTTCGCCAGACTGGTCGAGCAGTGCGGTGTTGAAGTAGTCCTGGTCGGCGACTCTTTGGGTATGGTGATACAGGGGCACGACACCACGATCCCGGTCACCCTGGACGATATCAAATACCATGCGACCACGGTTTTTGCGGGGTTGCAAAATTCGATGCTGATGCTCGATATGCCATTTGGTTCGCTGAACTCACCGCAGCAGGCTTTGGATAACGCGAGTGAATTACTCAAGGGGACCCAGGGCCAGGTGGTTAAACTGGAAGGTGGAGTCACCCAGATCAGAACCGTCGAAATGCTGTCAAAATTCGGCATTGCCAGCTGCGCACATCTCGGTTTACAGCCACAAATGGTACACAAAATGGGGGGTTATCGGGTTCAGGGCAAGGCCAAAAACGCCGCTCAACAAATGGTCGAAACCGCCAGCGATTTACAACAGGCCGGGGCAGACCTGTTGTTACTCGAATGCGTGCCAGCCGTACTAGCTGCCGAAATTACCCAAAAGCTCGAAATCCCGGTTATTGGTATCGGCGCAGGAGCCGATGTCGATGGTCAAATTCTTGTTTTGCACGATATTCTGAACGTGACCGACGGCAAGAAACCAAAATTTTCCAAGAATTTTATGCAAGATCAAACTAGCATCCAGGACGCTGTCAGCCGCTATGTCACCGAGGTGAAGCGAGGACAGTTTCCCGACCAGTCGCATAGCTTTTAAACACCATACGGATCACCTATGTACCAGGCCACATCGGTAAGCGAACTACAACAATACGTCCAGCACTGGAAGGGTCATGGAGAATCGATAGCATTTATCCCAACCATGGGGAACCTGCATCAAGGCCATATGTCGCTGATCGATAAAGGCCAGTCACTTTGCGACCGCTCTATCTGTAGTATCTTTGTCAACCCGATGCAGTTTGGACCCAATGAGGATTTTAGTCACTATCCTCGAACCCTGGAGCAGGATATAGCGCAGCTCGAAACGATTGGCTGCGACCTGGTTTATATGCCGGCTGCCTCTGAACTGTACCCAGAGGGGCTCGATAAAATTACCCAGGTTGCGGTAACCGGCCTGACACAAATTTTTGAAGGCCTACATCGACCCGGTCATTTTGCCGGGGTGGCCACGATCGTATTGAAACTATTAAATATCGTTAAACCCGATGTTTCTGTGTTTGGAAAAAAAGATTTTCAGCAATACTGCGTGATTAGTAAAATGGTGCAGGATCTGAATCTGGGCGTCGATATCATCGGTGCCGAAACTACACGCGAATCCAGCGGACTCGCCACTAGTTCGCGCAACCAGTATTTAAGCGAAGATCAAAAGGCACTCGCCCCGTTGATTTATCAAACCCTTGGAGCATCGGCTACCAGTATCACTGCGGGTGAAAGAAACTTTGGCGTACTCGAAAATCAGGCAATCAAACAACTCGACCAGGCTGGATTTGAAACCGATTATTTTTGCGTATGCAGTGCCGAGACTCTAAAACCTGCCTCCGCCAAAGACAGAAGACTGGTTATCCTGGTGACCGCTAGCCTGGGTGAAACCCGACTACTCGACAATATTGAGATCGAACTCGGTTAGCTCGCTCCAGGCGGGTAAATATTACGCATCGATTCGATTCGTTCGATGACCTTACGCCGGAGATTGAGCGGCTGTATCACTTCTACATCGGCACCATACTTAAGAATATCCATAATCAATTCGGTGTCCTGACTATAGGGTACGCGCAGCAGGTAAAACCCGGATTCGTCGAATTCGCCCTGTTGGCGTGGATGCCATTGTTCGCGCGATACCCATCGAGCCAGCCTCGGACTAAAGCGTAATATTGCCTCGCTGGTATCGGCTCCGGAGAAGATGCCATAACCACTTTCGAGTTCCCGATCCAGTATTTCCTCGTCGATATCCCTGGCGGCCCCTTGCTGAATCTGCAGGCGCACAATGGCATCGACTGAAAAACTACGTAAAGCGTTTCTCAGGTGACACCAGCTATCGAGATACCAGTTATCCCGGTAATAAATCAAACGCTGCGGTGAAATTTCACGACGGGACTCGCTATCGTCTGAGCGATTATAGTAAACCATAGACAAGCGTTTACGCGTGAGTAAAGCCCGGCTAATCACCTGGAAATACTCGCTATTACAGAGTTTCGCGGTAGCAGGCAAGATACGAATGCGTTTCGCAATCTCCTCGACGCTGTGGTCGCCATCGTCCAGCAACATTCGAATGCGCGAACGCAGGGGTTTGATATGGTTTGACAATACCCCTGGTTGCAGATTTTTTAGCAACGCGTCCATGCTCAACAATGCCTGGATCTCGCTGGTGTTAAACCACAGACCGGGTAGCTGGTACTGCTCTGAACCCGGCTCACCGTAGTCGTAACTATAACCACGCCGATCTCGATCCCAGACGACAGGGGCGGCCAGGCGGTCGCGCATATATTCGAGATCTCGTTTGAAAGTGGCCGGCGATATTTCGAGGGCGTCGAGAAACTGGGCGCGCGTTACTACCCTTTGATTGACCAGCATCTGGTCGATGATATAAAAACGCTCGGTTCGATCCATAAGAAATTAATCTATCTAGCTCATCTTGTGAGCCACTGAAGGGCGGATAATACCACGATCTAATCCAATATCGAGGAAATACATGCCGTTGTTCAGCCACCTGTTGTTCAAGATAAGCGCTTATTGCCGCTGCCGAATTATTAATGGGCCCGACCAGACTCCCTATCTGGAACGCTATCACCTGTTCCGCCTGCCGTTTGGTTACCGGGTCTATTTACACCGATTCGTCGCCAGCGACCCGGGTCGTGGTTTACACAATCATCCCTGGAACCGGGCGGTCTCCCTGGTATTGAGCGGGCGGTACGAAGAAATCCGCATGGCAAACGCACAAGGCGATCACGAAATTCATACCCGGCGCATAAGCACTGGTCACCTCAACTGGATCGACGGTTCCATATTCCATCGGATCAACCTGATCGACAATGCCGAATCCTGGACCCTGTTTGTGCACGGTCCAAAGGCTAAAACCTGGGGTTTCCTGCAAATCCAGGGGGTACGGCACGCTTTCCATGATCATGATAGTTTACTTAACCAGGGTAGTTTGCCCCTGTGGTGGAAAACCGCGCAACGACCTGTCGATTGTCCATTGATGCGCCAGCCAGGAATGGGAGGGCTGGTTCAATAATCGTCGACTTCTGGAACCGATTGGCAATGTGCCACCGGCAAAATATGAAATGATATATTATCAGCAATATGAAGGGTCATCCGAGGCAACATGACTCACACAAACGAGTCTCCGGAATACCCCGGGCGATTCAGTAATATTTTA